>JAAURO010000151.1 GCA_012032215.1 Limnobacter sp. | reverse complement strand
CCTGTGCGGTTTTGGGGGCTTGCTGTGGGGCTTTGGCTTGTTGCTGTAGAGTAGCTAAAATGTCTCTGCTGCGGAACAGGGGCCAGCTTCTTTTTGGAATATATTCACACGGAACGGAACACATACGCTACAAAAAATCCCCAAAATACCATTTTAATCGTGCTTACTTCGCACGACAAACTGGGCGATACCGGTAAAAAACGGGCTTTCATTATGAAGAAATGACCACTCCCTACGTGGCTTTCAGGCAGGCAGGGTACGAAGTGGAAATCGCCTCCATTCAGGCGGAAAGCCGCCGCACGATCCTGGAACCCTGAAAAGCAGGATGGAAGAAAACCCTCCTTCCGTGCAAAGTTTTCTGGCGGACACACAAGCCACTGAAAACCTTGAAAACACCAAGGCCGTGGACAGTCTGGAATCCTCCAGCTTTGCTGCCATTTACCTGCCCGGCGGACACGGCACCATGTGGGATTTCACACGCAACCCGGCGCTTTGCCGGTTGGTAAGCGACTTTTATAAAGCCGGCAAACCAGTGGCAGCCGTGTGCCATGGTGGTGCGGGTTTTGTGGGAGCGCAAGACGACTCAGGAAATCCGATCGTGAAAGACAAACGCGTGAATTCCTTCACCGATGCCGAAGAAAAGGAAGTAGGCCTGGAAAAAACAGTGCCTTATCTGCTGGAAACCGCATTGCGTCAATTGGGTGGCAATTTTGAATGTTCCGGTAATTTTCAGAAGCACGTGGTACAGGATGCCAACCTGATTACCGGGCAAAACCCCGCTTCAGCCCAAGGTGTGGCCCAAGCGGTAATTGCTTTTCTGCAAAAAAAGCAAGCGCAACACGCAGCCTGATTCACAACAATTCATGGAGGTAATTGTGAGTATTTATACATTTATTCATGCAGATCACGAAAAAGCCAAAGAACTGATGCACAAAATCGAACAGCTGGGAACAGAGAGTGTGGAAGAGCGAAACTCGTTGTTCGAAACGCTTAAAAAAGAACTGATTCTTCATGCAAAGTCTGAGGAAATGGCTTTTTACGATCCCCTGAAAGACTTTAAGTCCACGAAAGAAGACGTAGAGCATGGCGAGGAAGAGCACCAGGACATAGAAATGCTGCTCGATCAACTCAGTGATATTCAACTGGAACACACGCAGTGGCGCAAAAAATTTCCTGAACTGCGCGAATTGGTAGAGCACCACATGCGTGAGGAAGAATCTGAAATTTTTCAGACGCCAGAAAAGTAATTGATGCAAAGACTGCGACCACATGGAAACGGAAATGCGGGCACTCAAAAAAAATCCAGACTTGCTGCAATCAAGCGAAAAGTCTGCCCATTGATTTTTTATGAAAGCGTTACCGGGGTTTTGCCTTAGACTTGAGGCGAAACCCTTTTTTTGGCGATATCCACCGGAGCCGCAATGAGCAACTCGCAGTACATCCCGCCCAAAGTATGGGCACCCACTGCCACCGATGGTGGCAAATTTGCCAGCATCAACCGCCCTGTAGCAGGCGCAACCCCACGAGCAAGAACTTCCCCGTGGGCAAGCACCCTTTGCAACTGTATTCACTGGCTACACCCAATGGGGTAAAGGTAGCCATTTTACTGGAAGAGCTTCTGGAGCAAGGCCACAAGGGGGCGCAGTACGATGCCCATATTGTGCAGATTGGCAAGGGCGAGCAGTTTGGCAGCGGGTTTGTCAAGCTGAATCCCAATTCAAAAATTCCCGCACTGCTCGACCAAAGCATGAACCCGCCAACGCGCGTGTTTGAATCGGGTGCCATTTTGTTGTACCTGGCTGAAAAATTTAATGCCTTTTTACCGGTAGAACCCGCCTTGCGCACAGAATGTCTCAACTGGTTGTTCTGGCAGATGGGCGCAGCACCTTACCTGGGCGGAGGGTTTGGTCACTTTTATGTCTATGCGCCTGAAAAACTGGAATACCCTATCAACCGCTTCACCATGGAAGCCAAGCGCCAACTCGATGTGCTCGACCGCCGGCTTGCCGAAAGTCCCTACCTGGCAGGCGATGCCTACACCATTGCCGATATGGCAGCCCTTCCCTGGTACGGGGGTGTGGTGACTGGCTCGGTGTACGATGCCGTAGAGTTTCTGGATGCCACGTCCTACAAGAATGTACTGCGGTGGGCCGAGGTATTGTTTGACAGGCCAGCCGTTCAGCGAGGCAGAATGGTTACTCGCACGTAATCTGTTTTTTGCGTGCACTGAGTCCGGCCTTTGTTTCACCAGGGAGATACACCACGTGGGAATTCGTTTATTGATTTTGGGAGCCAATGGCCAGCTGGGCCACAGCCTGAGCCAGCATGCCAAGCCCGCGCTGGGCGAAACGCTCAATGAACTGGTGTGCTGGGGAAAAGACAAAGTAGATTTCACCAAGCCCGATCAAATTGTAAGCGCCCTAAAAGATGTCCGGCCCGATGTGGTCATTAACGCAGCGGCCTACACCCAGGTCGAGAAAGCCGAAGACGAGCCCGATATAGCGCATCAAATCAATGCCAAATCGGTAGGCGTATTGGCAGAACAGGCCAAAAAGCAGGATGTGGTGCTGGTGCACTACAGCACCGATTACGTATTCGATGGCACACTGGGTCGGCCTTATGTCGAAACCGATCCACTTGCACCGGTTAATGCCTACGGCCAAAGCAAGGCAGAAGGCGAAAACTACCTGCTGCAGATTGGCGGCAACTGGGTGTGTTTTCGCACCGGGTGGGTGTACGCGCAGCGTGGTCACAATTTTGCAAAACCATGCTTGAAGCCGCCCGTACCCGCGACGAACTGCATATTGTAGACGACCAGTTCGGCGCCCCAACCCCCGCCACCTGGCTTGCTGAACTGGGCCTGGCTGTGGCCGGGGTGGTGGCCCACGGCAAATACCGCAAGAAAGGCAAACTGGCCCCCACTTTTTTGCCAGACTTTCCGTCTGAAATACCCAGTGAAGAAGTGTTTCATGCCAGCGCAGCGGGCGAAACCACCTGGTTCGACTACGCCGAACTGGTTCTAACCCGCGCTTTTGAAAAAGGCCTGATTGCAAAAATGCCGCAACTAAACCGCGTTAAAACCGAATCCATGGGGTTTAAAGCGCAGCGGCCACCGTATGCGGTGTTAAACACCGCCAAGCTGGTAGACGCTTTCCGGCTTAATCCACCGGACTGGAAAAAAGGGGTAAAAAACTGGATAGACACCATTGAGCCCCAATAACTGAAAAGTGAACCGAGCGTATAAAAAATATTTCGGTGGAACCAATTCCTGTTTTTGTCAACTAACTGTTTTGATGTGGTATATGGAAGTCAGGAATGCCCGTGGTGCCAAGAAAGTTTTTGGAGTGCTCAAATAGCCCCACCCCGGCTCAATCTGAATCCTCCTCTGAACGTTCCTTAAGCGAGCCGGATCTACAAAGCGCCTCGTCGGGCACAAGCAATCAGGCCGTTGTTATTCACAAACCCCTAAGTCCGGGGTGCTATCGCCAACTCGAAGGTTTTTTCGGGCGTAGGGTGATTCTTGGTGGCAAAGACGGTTCTGTGCTGAAAGCAAGTCTGAAAGAACTCTTTCATGCGCTTGGCGTGTCGCAAGGCTGGTTAAAGGGTTCCACCGCACATGTATGGAATACTGCCAGTAAAGACGCAGTGCACAAAGACATCGACTTCCAGTATTGCCCGCCCCCGGAGTATGACCAAGACCTTCTGGTGGCAGTTCGTGAAAGGCTGGCAACATTTCTCCAACGCGTGTTTTCCGCTCAGCACTGCGCCCCGACTCAAAAACGCCCTGTAGCGCATGCACTCCTCAAGAACTGGGTATTTTTCCTCCCCAATCAGGCAAATACCAGGCACAGGGTTTTGTTTTCGCTTGGGAGTTCCGATCGCCCGGGATGTTCGAAAATTGATTTCAACTGCTCACGCAGCCAGGCACTTTCGAACGATACCAGCAATCATTCCAAAGCGCTGTGGTTCAATCTTGAGGCGAAGACGGCGGAAGAGCAGGGTTCAGTCTGCGATGCACTCAGAAAATGGCTGAACAACGAAAGCCTGCTCTGGTTTGTACCCGAAATTGAAGGTGGCCTCAAACGTCTGCACAAACGCCTGGTTCAGGCTTCCACGCAATCCCCTAACGTTCTGTTGCTCCAGAAAAACATTGCGCAACACTACCTGCAAAAAGCAGCCAAATCAGAAAAAATACGGTTAATGTTCGACCTCTTAGAAGCAAACACCGGCAATTACACACTGGGCAATCAGCGGTTTACACGCAACCTGGCTGTTTTCTGGTCGGCATTGCTGGCTTTTGCCCAAGGCTTGATTGAAAACAAAGAACTTTGCCACCCGGCACCTGAAATTGTGGCACCGACTCCGGAAAAAGAAATTTCACCCGCTGAACTGGTGCTGGAAATGCTGTGCGGTGCGCCCTATACCTCTGAAAAACTGGCACAGCTCTCAAAAAGTTTGCATGCCTTGGCGCAACCACACACCCGCACCCCCGCACAGAAACAGCACACCGAGCCACTTTCGTTGATTGTTCGGCAATCGCGTGTGGCAAGGCATTACAGGCCCCAATTGAGCCAGGTTTTGAACGATTGGCCCGAACTGGACACCCATCTAAATAACTTGCTGTGTCTTCCTGATGTCATTGCGCCTGAGGATTTGGTGCAACGGCTTTTGAAGTGGCCTGATTTAATTGCCACATCGCTTGCGCAATTGAACGACTTGTTTGCCCCTAATCTGGATGCGCTTTTGCAGACACCCGATTCAGACCTTCGCGCACGCGGCGTGGATCTGCTGGCATGGATAAAACAGGAACCGCCGGGTAATGTGCGTTTTGCAGGCGATCTGATACCTGACAAAAAACGTGCTTCACCCGCGGCACGAGAGCGGAATTTTTTGGTGAAAACCATTCAAGAAGCTTTAAAAGCAAATCCTGAAGCCAGTTATGCACAAGTGTTGCAAACCCTGGAACGCATTAATTTGGGGCCTGCGTGCTTTAATGCGCTTTTACCGGATTTGGCAGCGGCATACAACGTATTAACACATCACCCAGGTTCTTCCTTTGGGCACACCTTGCCAGACCCTGCCAAACGGTTTCACCGGTTTTTCAGCATTATGGAACAGGCTCGCCTGGCATCCGATGCTGGCTTAAAAGAGGCAAAAGTTTCCCCAGAAGCCTACGACCATACCCTGCAAGTACTGGGCGAATTGATGCAAGAAGTCCGCTCCTTGCAGGCCAAAAGCAGGGAGTTCGGCGCTTTGCTTCGGTATTTGATTTGAAAGCAAAGGAAGCACAGACGTGCTTAAAATGCAGATCTGCATCTCGAAC
>JAAURO010000150.1 GCA_012032215.1 Limnobacter sp. | reverse complement strand
GTTGACCGACTATGGGCTGGTTTACAATCAGCACATTCCTCAAAAGGCGTTGGGGGGTATTTCACCGGTTCAGGCGATGAAGAACTGGCAGGAGGAAAACCAGAGTTGTTTAAAAAGAAGGCTTATAAACTGGCGGGACTTGAAACCGGCAAGTCTATGCGAGGCGGTTTCTGCCCGCCAAGGCGCGTTTTGAGTCACCATTTATGATGAGTTAAACCGGGCTATTGCTTGTCACCGGGCCGATTCGTGGCGTAGTTTACACACCTTTGCGTTCAAACTGTGTTTCTGTGACCTCGCCACACTCTATTTCCCTGCCTGAGTCTATTCAGCATTGGCTGCGCCCTCTGCCCGATGGCACGGGCGGGCCTAATCTTGAGTACGATGCCGATTTTCTGGCAATGACCCGTGCTACTGAAGGCAAGCAGGAAAGCCAGTTCGGTGGCGGTGTCCCGCCCGATTGGGCCCGGGTTGTGGTGTTGTCTGAAGGTTTGATGGAGAAAACCCGTGATCTGCGCTTGGCAGCCAGTTGGGCGCAGGCCAGTGCGCATGTGCGCGGGCTGCCTGGCCTGATTGATGGCGTGAATTTGCTGGCCGGGCAATTGGCTTTGTGGAACATCCTTAACCCTCCGTTTGACGAAGAAGACGCAGACAACTTTGTGCGCCACCAGGCCATAGAAAGCCTGGCCGATGCGGCGCCTTTCGCCTTGCATTTGAGGCAAATTGAGGTGTGCACTCTCCCGGTGTTGGGCCGGGTTACGTTTCGTCAACTGGATCCGGCTTTTGATGCCGAGCAAGTGGAATCGGGCGGGCCGACGCGCGCACAGGTGCATGCCTTGTTGACCAGTGAAACGGTGCACGCCGAATGGTTTGCCAAGTTGGCGGGGCAATTTTCTCAGGCCATTGAGGCTTTGATCAGTGCGTGTTCTGAGTACTTGTTGCCCGAGCGCCAGCCTGCTTTTTTGGTGTACAAAGCGGCGTTGTCTACGCTGAAATCGCTGTTGCCAGCCCCGGCTGAACACGGCACGAATGTTAACCAAACCGAGGCCGAAAAGGCCCTATTTGAGCCAAATCGAAATTATTTTCAACAAAATATGGAACAAAGCCAGGGTTTTATCCACAAAGAAGGGTCTTTGGCAATGCCTTCGGGTGGAAATGGTTCTATGCCTGTGGTTGTTAATTCCCGAGAGTCTGCAGGCAAGGCCATAGATGCAGTCTGCGATTTCCTGGAACGTTCGGAGCCTGGTAATCCTGCCCAGTTTTTGCTGAAGCGGGCAAAGAGCATGCTAGACAGAAATTTTCTGGAAATTCTTAACGAACTGGCACCCGATGCCCTTTCTGATGTGGCCAAGGTCATGGGTGTCAACCCCGAAGACATTCGTAACAAAAGTCGATAACCCCCCTGAATAAGTGAGTGGTGAACCATGAGTGGACAAAAATTTATTAAACGAAATCGCGCACCGCGTGTGCAGATTGAATACGATGTCGAGGTATACGGTGCCCAGAAAAAGGTGCAACTGCCGTTTGTGATGGGCGTAATGTCTGATTTGTCTGGCAAGCCCGCAGAGCCATTGCCCGCCATTGAAGAGCGTGAATTTCTGGAAGTGGGCATAGACAACTTCAATGGCCGCATGAAGCGCATGCAGCCACGCGTGGCCTTTCAGGTAGACAACAAGCTGACTGGCGAGGGCAAGTTGCCGGTGGACATCACCTTTGAATCCATCGACGACTTTTCTCCCGCTGCGGTAGCGCGCCAGGTAGAGCCGCTGCGCAAGTTGCTGGAGGCCCGTCAGCAATTGGCCAACCTGGTGACTTACCTGGATGGCAAATCTGGCGCTGAAGAGCTGCTGGCAAAAATTCTGAAAGATCCTGCCTTGTTGCAGTCGTTGGGTCAGCAGGCTGCCAACAGCAGCCGTGTGGCCAATGCGGCTGCTAGCCCCGGCGTGCTTGCCAACAACAACGAAGAGGCCTCGTCATGAGTGAACCACTACAAAAACCCGCCGCCCTGCCCCAGTTGCTTGAGTCTGAGCACAGCGAGCTTTCTTCTTTGCTGATGAAAGAATTCAAGCCCCGCACCGAAGAAGCCCAGTACGAAGTGGAAGCGGCCGTGCGCACACTGGCTGAACAAGCGCTAAGTGGCGTGGCTACCATCGGCGACGATGTGGTGGAAAGCATTGAAGCCATTATTTCAAAAATCGATCAAAAACTGACCGAACAGATCAACGAAGTATTGCACCACGAAGAGTTTCAAGCGCTGGAAAGCGCTTGGCGCGGCCTGCATTACCTTGTGAACAACACCGAAACCGATGAGTTCCTGAAAGTGCGCGTCATGAACATTTCCAAGAAGGAAGTGGCCAAGGTGCTCAAGCGCTACAAGGGCGTTGCCTGGGATCAAAGCCCGGTGTTCAAGAAAATCTACGAAGCGGAATATGGGCAGTTTGGTGGCGAACCATATGGCTGCATGGTGGGCGATTATTATTTCGACCACAGCCCGCCCGATGTAGAGGCGCTGCGCGAATTGTCGCGGGTAAGTGCGGCTGCGCACATGCCGTTTTTGGCCGCGGTGTCGCCCACCACCCTGCAAATGGACTCTTGGCAGGAATTGGCCAATCCGCGCGATCTCACCAAGATTTTTTCTACGCCAGATTACGCTGCGTGGCGTAGCCTGCGCGAAGACGAAGACTCCAAGTACATTGGCTTGGCTATGCCCAGATTTTTGTCGCGTCAGCCCTATGGTGCCAAAACCAATCCGGTGGAAGAGTTCGCCTTTGAGGAAGACACTGCGGGCGCCGACCACACCCACTATGCCTGGGCAAACTCTGCCTATGCCATGGCGGTCAACATTAACCGCTCGTTCAAGGAGTGGGGCTGGTGTTCACGCATTCGCGGCATAGAGTCTGGTGGCGCTGTGCCCGCGCTGCCTACGCACACCTTCCCAACCGACGATGGTGGCGTAGACATGAAATGCCCCACTGAAATTGCCATTTCAGATCGCCGCGAGGCCGAGCTGAGTAAAATCGGTTTTCTGCCGCTGATCCACAAGAAGAACAGCGACATGGCAGCCTTTATTGGTGCGCAGTCTTTGCACAAACCGGCTGAATACGAAGATCCGGACGCCACGGCCAACGCCAATCTGGCCGCACGTTTGCCCTACCTGTTTGCAACCTGCCGATTTGCGCATTATCTGAAATGCATCGTGCGCGACAAGGTGGGTTCTTTCAAAGAAAAAGAGGACATGCAGCGTTGGCTTCAGGATTGGATTATCCAGTACGTGGATGGAGATCCTGCCAACAGTTCCGAATCTGTCAAGGCATCTCGCCCGCTGGCTGCCGCAGAGGTGGTTGTCGAGGAAATCGAAGGCAACCCTGGCATGTACAGCAGCAAGTTTTTCTTGCGTCCGCATTACCAGCTGGAAGGCCTGACTGTCTCTTTAAGACTGGTCAGCAAATTGCCTTCTGCAAAAGCTTCCTGATTTTTTAAACCACTACACTTTATAAAGAGAGGGTATTTATGGCTGTTGATATGTTTCTGAAAATTGAAGGCGTTGATGGCGAGTCCATTGATTCAAAGCATTCAAAAGAAATTGACATTGATGCCTGGTCTTGGGGTATGTCCCAGGCTGGCACTACACACGTTGCCCAAGGCGGCGGTGCTGGCAAAGTGAGCGTGAACGACATCACCATCAGCAAATTCATTGATCGTGCTTCTCCAAACCTGCTGAAAGCCTGTTGTACGGGCAAGCACTTCAAGGAAGCCACAATCACTGTGCGTAAGGCGGGCGACAAGCCTTTGGAATACGTCACCATTAAAATGAAAGACGTGATTGTTTCTAACGTGAATATTGGTGGTTCTGGAGGCGCAGAGCGTTTGACGGAAGCAGTAACCCTGAACTTCGCTGAATACGAGTTTAGCTATGTTCCACAGAAAAGCGATGGCGGTGCTGACGCTGCTATTCGTGTGGGTTACAACATGGCTAAAAACACCGAAGTCTGATAGAAGGGCCACATGTCTAAAAAAGATATGTTTTTGGCCCTGAGTGGCTCCCGTCAGGGGGCCATTCAGGGTGAAAGCAGTGCCAATGGGCACAATCAGGAAATTGAAATCAACAGCTGGTCTTGGGGCATGTCCCAGGATGTCAATCTGGTGGCGCATGGACAGTCTAAAGCCAGTTCGCGGGCAATTCAGGTCACCAAAGACGTTGATCGTTCTTCTACCGCCATCATGAGTGCACTTAAATCTGCCGAGGTGCTTAGCGAAGTGGTGCTGGTTTGCCGCGACTCCGGTGGCGAAAGACCTATCGATTACTTGAAAATACGGCTTCGCAGTGCCCGCATTTGCGACTACGAAATTTCTGGCGCAGGCTCAGAAAGCAATGCAAGACAGGTTCAGGAAACCTTCAGCCTGGCGTTCAAAGACATTGAAGTAACCTACACCCCGAAGTCGGGCCCCAACACCAAAAATGGTGCCTGTACTTTTGTAGACAGTTATGAGTAAATCGGGTCAGCGACTTCAGCCTGCGCTGTTGCAGCGGCTAAGCGATGACCACCCCGAGGTGTCAGTCGATACCTTGGACCAATGCACACTCAGCCGCGATCAACTCCGACAAGATGTGCTGAAACACCTGGAAGAAATTTTGAATGCTCGCTGCCCGCTCACAGAAAAAGAGCTGGCGGCGCACCCCGCTTTAAAAGGCACGGCGTTGGCTTATGGCATGCCGTGTTTAACCGGCAAAACCGTAAGCACGCTGGATGTACGCGGCCTTGAAAAACTGGTGGCCGATGCCATCGCCCTGTTTGAACCGCGCATTGAGCCCAGTTCCATAGAAGTGAAAGCCGAGCAGCAGATAGACATGCTGAACCGCTACAACGTGATTGCCCTGCGCATTGGTGTACTGATGTGGGCCGAGCCTTTTCCCATAGAGTTGTTGCTGCGTAGCGAAGTCGATTTGGAGTCTTCCCGCGTTTCCTTGAAGCCGGCCTACAACTAACCAAAGGTTGAGTCGTGAACCCGCGTTTTCTGGATTTTTACACGCAAGAATTAAGCCACCTGCGCCACATGGGTGAAGAGTTTGCGCGCCGCTATCCCAAGCTGGCAAGCCGCCTTGCCTTGGACAGCGTGGAAGTGAAAGACCCGCACATTGAGCGCTTGCTGGAAGGTTTTGCCTTTTTGGCTGCTCGAGTGCAGTTTAAGCTGGACCGCGAGTTTCCCAGGTTTTGTGAGCAGTTGCTGGAGCTGCTGTATCCTGGCTTTTTGGCGCCGCAACCCAGCATGGCGATTGTGCGGTGTAGTCCGGATGTGCAAGACACTCGCCTGTTGGCTGGTTTGCACCTTGCCAAAGGCACCCGGCTAGACACTAGGCATCAATCGCAAGGCGGTTTTAGGCG
>JAAURO010000149.1 GCA_012032215.1 Limnobacter sp. | reverse complement strand
TACAGCTGCCACATCACGCCTTGCAAAATGCGCACAATCACATCGGTGGCCTGCTGGCGCTCGGCCTCGGGAACACGCGCTTGAATAAAATCAGCAACAGCCTGCAAACCCGCAGGCCCACTGCCCTTGCCATCGCCCGCAAAGGTGTTTAAGGCGCGCAAGGCGCTCGATTCCAAAGAGCCAAGCAATTGTCTGTAAGCACCACTGTGCTTTGTATCCAGGGCATTCAAGGCAAAACGGCGAGCCGCCACGGCACGCAACGCCGGATTTTGCAAAGCGGCGCGCAAGGACATAAATCCGTTGATGCCCCCTTGCTCATCGGCAGGAATACGCAGGTACTGAAAAGGCTCTGCCGGGGTGGTACGCATGCCAGTGAGCAAATAGGAAGCACCCTCCAGTTCGATGGGCAACATGTAGTTTTTGTATTCGCGGGCCTGACCAGATTCATCTCTGAGCTTGTAGGCAAAGCTGGGGCCTACGTTTTTAAACCGCACATCCTTTCTGGAGTTCACTCCAGGGCCTGTCACACTGGCCAGGTTGTTTTGAAAGGTCTGCATGAAATCGCTGGAAGGTGGCGCTGGCGTGCTGGCTTGTTGTGCGTTGGCAAGGGTTGTTCCGGGTGCAGCGCGAGCAGGCATGTTTTCTACGTTAATGGCCTTGAATTCGGTAAACTCAACCCGGTAGTTCCTGCTTAAGGGTTCACCGGCCTTGTGGCGCTGATTTGTATCTTGCACTGGTAAAGGCAACGCACCGCCCACCTCGCCCTTTAACGTAAAACGGTGGTCTGTGTAGCCCAAAAGCCCAATGCCTTGAAGCACAAGCTGTGTGCCGCCGTCGTCGAAGCTGCTTTGGTACACCGTTACCCCTTTGTAGACCAAGGGCTTGTTTACCTCTATGCTGGTGCGAAAGGTTTTGCCAGTTTGCGGATCATGCACCTTCACATCGCTGGCAAAAAGCTTAGGCATCCCGGTGCTGTAAAAATCGATACGGAATTGTTCCAAAGTAATGTCGAAGGGCAAGTCTTGCACCAGCACGCCGCTGTCGGTGTTTAACAGAGCCACGCGACTGGTTTTGCCTTCGGGTAAAAACAGATTGGCGCGGTAGCTGGGGTTAGCCACACCCAAGCGGGCGCTTTCTGGAATAGCATTTGCAAGGGCGGCACCCGAAACCGGCTGCTTGCCTGTGGCCCACACCGCCAGTTTTAAAGGCACACCGCTGTCTAAAAGGCCGCCCACGCAAATCACCACAATAGACACATGCGTGGCAATGTAACCCAAGCGGCATTGGCGCTACCCGCTTTGGCCGCCACCAGGGTGCCGCCTGCACGCGTATTCAGCCTAACCTTGTAGCCTTTGTGCTCCAGCCATTCAGCCAGTGTAGAAGGCAGGATAGATGCCGACTGCGCAAAGCTGCCACGCCACTGGTGGGCAAACGCCTGTAAACTGCTTTCGCGCAGGTTTTCGCGGTAAACACGGGCCTCGTGCACCATTTTGGGCGCATTGCGACACACGCACAGGCTGGTAGACACCACCAGGAACGCCATGATGCCAATAAACCACGGTGCGTTGTAAATCTGAAAAACGCCGATCGGCTTTAGAAACCCGGCCCAGAACGGGCCAAACTGATTGATGTAATTCACCCAAGGCTGGTTTTGCTCCACCAGCGTGCCAATGGCAGAGGCAATGCAAATCAGAACCAGCAGGCTGATGGCAAACCGCATGGAGCCCAGAAGCTCCTTGAGACTTGCCACCGCTTTTGCCATTAATGGAGGCCAGCGATGTAATCGGCCAAAGCCTTGATTTCAGCGTCGGAGAGGCGGCTGGTAATGGTGATCATTGGTTCGCTATTGGTACGCAACCCTTCGCGAAACGCCGTTAGCTGGGCACTGGTGTACTCGGCATGCTGGCCACCCAAACGTGGATACTGCGCAGGAATTCCGGCACCATTCGGGCTGTGGCAAGCTGCGCACGCAGGCACGCCTTTTTCAGCAATGCCGCCTTGGTAAATGGCCTGCCCCTGCGCCAGAGTAGCCTTGTTGCCCGCAAAACCCGGCTCTGTTTTTTGGGCCGCAAAATAAGCGGCCACATTGCGCATGTCCTGCTCGGACAAACCGGCGGCAAAACCCGCCATAATGGCGTTCTCGCGCAGCGCTTTGTCTGCACCTTCGGCAATTTTAAAATTCTTCAGTTGCTTGTACAAATAATCGGCGTGCTGACCAGCCAGCTTGGGGTAGGTGGGCGCGGCCGAATTGCCTTCTGCCCCGTGGCAGGCTGCGCACTGCGCACTGGCTATCTGGCCCCCTTGGCCAAATCTGCTTGCAGGCTTTCCGAAGGTGCTTGTGCAAACGCCGCGCCCAAGGCCAGAAAAAACGAACCGAACACCACAGCCACCTGTCGCATACCCACACCCACCAAGAAAGTCAGAAAAGAGAACCGCAAGAACCCCTGCATGTACGCAATAACGCCACAAACCCGGCATTATAGCCCTCAAGCACAGCCATTGCATCTAAAATGCCAGCATGACCATTAATTTCCACAACACCCATTTCGAGATTTCAGCCTCGCGCCACAGCGAGTGCCCTGGCGCCAGCGTGCCAGAAATTGTATTCGTTGGCCGCTCCAATGCTGGTAAATCTACCACCATCAACACCCTGTGCCAACAGCGCCAACTCGCTTATGCCAGTAAAACACCAGGCCGAACCCAATTACTGAATTTTTTTTTCAGGTTCTGGAAAAAGGCGAGGCCATTGCACGGCTGGTCGACCTGCCCGGCTACGGCTATGCGCAAATAGCGCAAACCGGCCAATCGGTGTGGGACAAAGAACTCGGCAGCTACCTCTCAGAACGCACCAGCCTGCGTGGCTGCGTCATGATTGTTGACTGCCGCCGTGGCCTTCTGGAGCGCGACATGGCACTGCTGGCGTTTGTGGCCAAACGGCAGTTACCCGTCCACATCGTGCTCTCAAAAGCCGACAAACTCAAAAACGTGAAAAACCGACCTGCTGCGCGCCATGAAAACCGCGCTTGAACCTTTGCTCCAAAACGGCCAGGCCATTACCCTGCAACTGTGGTCTGCCCTGAAAAAGAAGGCATGCCCGAATTGCAAAAGCAACTGGAACACTGGATTCGTCCCGAAGAACCTGAACCCCCGGCACCATGACCCAGCACCTCACACACCGCCCCCGCCGCCTGCGCCGCACACCAGCCCTGCGCAAACTCGTACGAGAAAACCACTTGCGGCCTGCTGATTTTATTTATCCGGTATTTTTACTGCCCGACAACAACCAGGCGCAGCCTGTGGCGGCCATGCCCGGTGTACAGCGCCTCTCGCTCGACAGGCTGTACCATCAGGCAGAGCGTTGCCTGGAACTGGGCGTGCCCGTTATGGCGCTGTTTCCTGTCATTCCCCCTGAACTTAAAACCCCTGACGGCGCCCAGGCCAGCAACCCCGAAGGCCTCTTACCCCACGCAGTGCAGCAACTCAAAGCACGTTTCCAGAATTGGCATTGCTTACCGATGTCGCACTAGACCCCTACACCAGCCACGGCCAAGACGGCCTGATCAATGCAGATGGCTACGTGCTCAACGATGAAACCGTCAGCGCCCTGCAAAAACAGGCCTTAATGCAAGCACAGGCAGGGGCAGACATCGTGGCCCCCAGCGACATGATGGATGGTCGCATTGGCGCCATTCGCGCCACCCTAGAAGCACACCGCCAAATCCACACCGCCATTATGGCCTACTCGGCCAAATACGCATCGGCCTACTACGGCCCCTTTCGCGAAGCCGTGGGCAGCAGTGCCAACCTGGGCAAAGGCAGCAAACACACCTACCAGATGGACCCAGCCAACACCCACGAAGCCCTGCTGGAAGCCAGCCTGGATCTGGAAGAAGGCGCCGATATGATTATGGTGAAACCCGGCATGCCCTACCTGGATGTGCTCTACCGACTACAAAGAACACTTTGCCCGGCCCACGTTTGCCTACCAGGTAAGCGGCGAATACGCCATGCTGAAAGCCGCCGCACAAAATGGCTGGCTGGAAGAAAAGCCCGCCGTACTGGAAGCCCTGCTTGCCTTTAAGCGCGCCGGAGCCGATGGCATACTGACCTACTACGCACTGGATGCAGCGCGTTGGCTTCAAGAAAACTGACTCACAGTTTCAGCAAAAGTCAAGACACTCATTACGGCACACTCATTACGGCACACTCATTTACGGCACACTCATTACGGCACACTCATTACGGCACTTACACCCCATGCGCATCTTCCATTTTCACGCCCACCACTTCGTGCGCTTGAAGCCCTGCCCGAACAACTTCCCGCCGATGGGTTTTTGTGGCTGGACTGCACCCTGTCTGAAGAAAGGGCTTGGGTCGCGCCCGTGCAGCAACTCACCGGCATCAGCATAGACGAGCTACACCACGAAGACCTGGCCAACCTCTACCACCCCAGCCACTTTGACAGCGGCAACCAATACAGTTTGCTCATTATCCGGTCGCTGTCTTCAAGGCCCCTGTTTGACCACGAAAACCGCTTGCGCATTAAAACCCGCCCGGCGTTTTTTTGCTTACCCACAAACTGCTCGTTACCTACCGTTTTAACGACAGCCGCACTTTTGAAGCCGCATTGGCAGCAGCCACACTTACACACGGACACACCACCGAGCACAAAGCACCGGGCCACAGCCTGTTTCGCTTTAAAAAAACACCGCGCACAGCGGAAGAACTTCAAATTCAGTTAGTCAGCGGCCTGATAGACCGTTTTCTCGACATTCGACCCGAGATTTCTTCGCAACTGGAACGCTGGCAGCGCGATTTACTGAGCTCCACCAAAAGATTTCAAGACTGGAACGCCCTGCTCTCGGCACGCAACGAACTTACCCGGCTGGAATCCGTAGCAGAAGACCAGACCGATGCCTTGTCCGACTGGCTAGACCACAAAGACAGAAAAAACAAAGCCGAACACACCACCCTCGTGAAAGCCCGCGACGCACTGGAACACCTGGAACGCATCAGCAACCTGGCGCGGCGCTTGGGCGAAAGTACCGAAGCCGCCGTGCAACTGCATTTTTCTGCAACCTCGCACAAAACCAACGAAATTATTACTGTTCTGACCATTTTGTCTGCGGTGTTTATGCCACTGACATTGCTTACCGGTTTGTTTGGCATGAATTTCCAGCACATGCCGCTTATCGATAACCCTTCCGGGTTCTGGATAGCTATGGCGCTGATGGTGGGGCTAAGCACGGGACTGGTGTTACTGATTTTACGACTTCGGACAACCCCTGGGAAACGAGGTAAAAAAGAACGCGCCTGACACGGGGCTGCTTCTGCACCGCCTTTGCCGCTTGGTGCAGCGCCTTTACACCGCTTCTGCATCGCCTTTTCGCA
>JAAURO010000002.1 GCA_012032215.1 Limnobacter sp. | reverse complement strand
TGTGTTTTGGGGTTGCTGTTGTGCTCGGGCAGGCGAAACGGCTGCTTGATTCTGTGTTACAGCGACGCGTTTGAACCAGCGCCTCAACCGTGGTGAGTTCCTCAAACAGTTCTCTCACGCTCAATTTGACGCCGTAGGTCTTGTCTAGGCTGCGGATTACTTCCACAAAGATCAGTGAATCTGCGCCGAGTTCAAGCAATGGGCTGTTTACATCAATCGAGGCCGTGTCTGCACGGAGCAGGTCAGCCAGTGTGGTGACAATGGTGTGTTGAATGCTGCTACTTTCGAGTTGATTCATGGGAGATACTCCTCTATTAATTTCTTAAAACCAAGTGCCAATTCGGTGTCCTGGTTTGTGGAAAGTTTGGATAAGCTGAATTCAATTCTTCCGCTGATACCTTCCGGGCTGCTGTTGAGTGACAAAGTGATGTCGTGTTTGGCGGTACGGGTTTTGGTAAAGAGCTGTTGACATTTGGTTGAGCCTAGTGGCTGCCAGCTTTGGGTTTTCTGGTCATCGATGTTGAGGCAGTAGGGCACGCTGTGTTGTTGCTCGGTGGTGTTTGCTGCATGCAAAGCGGCTTCGGCGGGTACCTGCATGTATCCCCAGGCCCTGCGTATTTCATGGGTGGCTTTTTCAATCAGCGTGTCCAGTGTGTCGCTTGCTTTCGCTTCAAATAGAAACAGATTGGTACCAGCCAGTGGAGCAATCGCTTGCTCGAGTTCGGGCTTGAGTCTGCGCGTGGTGGGTGCAGCATACAAAGCTGGGCCGTTTTCAATCTGCTGTGTGTGCAAGAGTTTGGCAAACAAGGCCAGGAACACGGCTTGATTGGTGCTTTTGAATCGTCTGCGCAAGGTCTCAATTGCATGTCGGGATTTTGCATCGATTCGAACAGCTACTTCTGAACCTTCTTCGCGCAGGTGTGAGTAGATGTGATGGCGTGTTGTCGGTTCTACGTTGCTTTGAAGCAGCTTTTGCCAGTGGGCAAGACAAGCAGCGCCTTCGTCTGTGTGCAGAAGCGCTAGCTCATGTTGTGCGATGTCTTCTCGGGTCAGTAGAGTATTGTTGGGCAGGTTGTTGGTTGTAAATCTCTCGACAAGATTTGTTTTCAGATTGCTTTCAATTGCCAATTCATAGTTTTCACAAAGCGCATTCCAAAAAAGTGTCCAACTGAAAAGGTCAAATGCGATTTGATGTGCGGTGATCAGCAAAACGTGGTCTTGGTCGTCTAAGCGCAAAAGCTGAAGGCGAATCGGTAGTTCTTCCGCCAAGTAGAAAGGAAGTTGTTCTTCCAGATCGAAGCGCTGCATGGCGCTGGCGAAGGGGTGCAAGTGATTGGAAAAATCATGGGTGGTGAATATGCTTTCGAGGTCGATGCGATCAACCAACACAGGTGCAGCCGTTTTACCGTTTGAAAGCCACAGCGTTTGCAAACTGCTGTGGCTTTTCAAAACACGATAAAAAGCCGCTTTGAGGGCATTCGCATTTAACGCGCCAAACAGACGAAATCCCTTTGGCATTTGCCAGGCCGCATTCGGTTGTCGCCCTGCAAGCTGCCAGATGTGCTGTTCGATGGGTGAAATTACGCCACGGTTGACCATGCCGATTCCCGGTGGGTGGATTTGTTGACCGAGTTTGCCCAATAGCCGCCTTGTAACAGCTCGGCCACACTGGATTCTGCGGCATCTACGATTTGATTCAGGTCTGAGTCGCTGTGCGCTGTGGAGAGGAAGCAGGTGCCTCCTTCCCAAATGTAAATACCGCGGTTGATCATACTTTTGACAAAAAGCTCCAGGGCCAGCGGTGGATACACAAAACTTAAATTGCCCTCATGGGCGAAGCGGAAAAAGGAGCCAAAGTTTTGCATGCGAAGTGGTATTCCACATTGTTTGAAGTGCGTGTTCAGCACATTAGCCAGTTCATCTGCTCTTTGGTTTAAACCCTGTTGAAGGCTGGGGCCTTGTCGAATTAATTCACTCAAAATCGCATGTGCCGCAGCCAATGAAAGGGGGTGGCGGGTGTAGGTGCCTGCGGTGTAGGTGTTTTGATTCTGTGGGCCTGGGTCTGTTGGGCCACGCCATGGGCCGCCGTCGACGAAATCCATCAATGCGGCGCTGCCTGCAATCGCGCTGATGGGCAAGCCGCGCCTAACACTTTGGCGTAAACAGACAGATCTGCTTGAACACCAAAGTAGCCCTGGCCACCTGCTGGATGTACACGAAAACCAATCAGAATTTCGTCAAAAATCAGAACTGAGCCGCTGGCTGTGGCAATTCGGCGCAGTTGTTTTAAAAGTTGTTCTGGTTGGTGATCAGGGGCGTCTGTTTTGCACAGGCTCCACAACAATGGCTGCAATTTCGTGGGCGCGTTCGGCCAGAAGATGGGGGGTGTTTTCGTCTTCCATTGCAAAAACCAGTGTGTCACTGGTCATGCTGGCGGGAACGCCCCAGGCTCATGGGTTTTGCCGCATGGTCTGGGCTGTTCATGTCTGGGGTAACCAATGTTCCATCGAAATGGCCGTGGTAGGCATTTTTCATCAGTGCAATTTTCGAGCGGCCTGTGGCTGCACGTGCAATGCGAATGGCAGTCATCACTGCTTCGGTGCCGCTGTTGCAGAAAGTCACCCGGTCTGTTCCTGTGAGTTGACTGATCATTTCTGCCACTTCCCCGGCCAAATGACACACGGGCCCCAGGTGAATGCCGAGATCAAGTTGCTGATAAAGGGCATCCATCAGAAAATCAGGTCGGTGACCAAACAAATGCGAACCGAACCCCATTGCCAAGTCCACATAGTGGTTGCCGTCTACGTCCCAGAAATGGCTGCCTTGTGAACGGTGGGCCGCAATCGAATAGCGCAGTGGCCCCAGTTCTTCCCGATAGGCGGAAAACACCCGCCGAGCATCACACAAAACCTCACTGTAGTGGCTGGCATAGGCTGCCGATTGCGGGGTTTTCGTTGTGGCTTGTTGAACAATGTGTTGCAGGCACTCCGCTTGATTGTTGAATTTGATTTTTGTTGGCATGGCATGGCTTGGCTGTGCTTGAATTGGCTGTGCTTGAATTGGCTGTGCTTGAATTGGCTGTGCGGCATTGGAATGTTGTGTGAGTATTTTTCTCGTTGATTCGCCACCGCGTGCTTGGCAAATGTAAAGGGCCAAGGATTCCACCGAAAGCAGATCTTCGAAGAGTTGCCGCACACTGAGGCGAACGTCCCATTCTTTTTCCACGCTGCGAATGACTTCGGTCAGTATCAGTGAATCCGCGCCCAATTCCAGCAGGGTGTGTTCTGGGTCAATGGCATGTACATCGATTTTGAGTAACTGTGAAAGATTCTCACGCAGCATTTCAACGTAAGCAGGAAGCGCACTGCTTGTTTTTGTCTCAGTCGAGTTGGGCAGGCTGTGAGGGTTGTTCATCATGGCAGGTCCTTTGTGCATGTCGGTGGAAGTGGGTTGAGCAATCCCTTGCATGAGGTTTTGTAGGACATGCTGAATGTCTTTGGCAACACACAGTTCAGAAAGAAAAGGGCTAAGGGGAATTGAAACGCTTTGCCCCTGGCAGTCAGCGAGTTTTTCGAGCGCCACATCGCAGCCCGCTTGCCACAAACTTGCAAAGGTGTTGTAACTAACCGCTGCTTTTGATTGGGATAAACTGGCATGCATTCTCATGCCGTGGCCTGTTCCCATTTCAATGGCATGGTTAATGTCGGTTTTTTCCAGTTCAGACACGGCTTTTTCCAAGGCGGTGGTGTGGGTTAATTGCCAGGCCCAGTAAGACAGTTTGTAGCAGTTTGTGTATTCGAAGCGCCCGTTTTCTGCGGAAATCAATTCACTTTCAGGTCGTGCGCCTGTGAGGCAAAGCCCCGAATTTTCAAAGTGTTGTTGAAGGTTGGCGGCTTGCTGTTGCGCGTTTTGAGAGGAATGGTTTTCAGCTTGGCTGCCTGTTTCTTTGCTGGTTCTGTGGCTTTCGTGCGCTTGTGTTTTTAACCATGTTGCGTATTCGGCAATCAAGGCCAGTGCACTGCGGAGGCACAGTGCTTTGCTGGCTACAGCGGCAGCGATTTCACCAGAACCTTGCCCCAGTATCACCTCTGCATGCACATTCAGAGATTGCCAGAAACGGGCCAAAGCCAATTGAAAAGCAAATCGAGCCAGTTGGGTCAGCAGCAGATCATCGGTGCTGCCTATTCCGGCGCGTATGTGTTGGCCAATCGGGGGTCGCTTTAAGTGTTCCAGGTTTTTATCGATTTCCTGCAGGGTCAACGCAAAGGCTTCTTCACGGCTCATCTGCGGACCAGCCTGAAGAAAGTCGTTGTTTTGCGGCTCAAGAAAAACAAAAGCCAATGGGCCAGTTTTCTCTTTGGCACTTGCTTGGAGGTTTTTCATGTCAAGCAGTTTTTGTTTGGCGTCCTTTGCGCTCTCGGCCAGAAGCACACAGCGGTGACGAAACTGGTTTCGACCCACAGTGGCGCTGTAACAGATGTCCGACCAATTCACGTCTTGTTTTTCGTTGAGAAAAACCAACCAGTGTTCAATCAGGGCATTCAGATTTTTTGTGCTGGGGGCTGAGAGTGTCAGCAGGGGGTAAGTGCATTGAAAATTTTTCTGATTGGTCGAAGTGAGCGACGTGTGTTCTTCCATGATGAGGTGAACGTTGGTTCCACTCATGCCAAAAGCGCTAACCCCAGCGCGGTTAGGCTGGTTGCGATTAGGCCAGCTCTGCTTTTTGTGACACACCTTGATGGGTATTCCAGCCCAGTCAATGTGCGGATTGGGTTGGGAGAAGTGAAGCTGTGGCGCCAGTGTGTTGTGCTTGAGCATGAGTGCGGTTTTCATCATTGACAACAAACCCGCTGCGGCCTCTAAGTGCCCAAAATTCGTTTTGACTGAACCTATCAGCAAATCGTTTTCACGTTGACCAAACACTTGTTTTAGTGCAGCCACTTCCACTGGGTCGCCCAGCGGGGTGCCGGTTCCGTGGGTTTCAATGTAGTCAATGTCGGATGGGTCAAGCCCGGCTTTTTGAAGGGCATCCCGAATGGTTTTTTCCTGTTCAAGCTGATTGGGGGCAGTTAAACCATTGGAGGCACCATCGTGTCGCATGGCACTGCTGCAAATGCTGCAATAGATGGTATTTCTATCTTTTAAGGCGTCTTCCAGTCTTTTTAGGATTAGAAAACCTGCGCCTTCACCGGGCACGAAACCGTTTGCAGCGGCATCAAAACTCCGGCATTGCCCGGTGGGTGAAAGGGCCTTAAGCCTTGCGCGCAAAACATAAGAGGCGGGTGTCAGCATTAAATTCACCGCACCTACCAAAGCCAGATCTGACTCTCCAGTCAGTAGGCTTTGACAGGCCAGGTGCGCTGCACTCAAACCAGAGGAGCAGCTGGTGTCAATTTGCAGGGCGGGCCCGTGTGTGTCTAACAAGAAGGCCAGTCTGCCAGCAGCGGCGCTGCGGCTGCTGCCTAAGCCACTGTAAGCATCGTATTGATGCGTGTTGCTCAGGCTCAGGTCTCGCCAGTCGTCACTGCCCAGGCCAACAAAAATGCCAGTGCGGCTGTTTTTTAGATGGCTGGCTGCGAGGTTTGCATCTTCAAGGGCATGCCAAGCGGTTTCCAAGAGCAGTTTTTGTTGAGGATCCAAGCGCTCGGCTTCTCGCCGCGAAAGGTTGAAAAAGGCCGGGTCAAAGTCATAGACTTTGTTGAGAAAAGCGCCATGCCCACAGTAGGTTTTGCCAGGTTCGTCCATGTCCTGACTGAAAAAAGCGGCGTGATTCCAGCGTGTTTGTGGTACAGGTTCAACCGCATCTTGGCCGGCTTGCAAGAAACGCCACAAGTCGCCAGGGGTGGCTATGCCGGCAGGCAGACGACAACCAATCCCAATGAGCGCTAGCTTTTCCATAGCCGAACCCATTGTGCGTGCAGTGAAACATGTTGTTCGCGCTTTGCTGTTTTCATGTCTTATGCGTTCAGAATTTGTCGGTGGCCCAAGGCAGCCGTGGGGTTGAGAACTGTAGATTCAGCGTTTGAATGGCTTTTGCATCACCTTTGATCAGCCCACAGCGGTGCAGGTAAGCAGCGCCTTGGCCGCCAATTAAAAGGCTTCCCAGAGTTGCGCTGTTGAGCGTGACATCGGCAGGGGCATTGCTGGTTTTGCATTGACCTCCCTCGGTTGACGTTTCCAGCAAAAAGCTGCCACTGCTGAAAGACAGCGCGTCAACAATGTTTAACACAATGCTGGATTCAACCGCATAGCTTCTTGCACTGAGCAGCTTGGGGATGTCAAGCGGGCGCAGCCACAGGCTGTCTTCCAAGCGAGATTCAATCAAACGGGGTTCATTGACCCAACTTAAAATGCAATCATCAACCGGGCGTTTTGCCGCTTTCACGTGGCCACCAAATCTGTGTTCAGGAGAACTTCCCACAACCTGGATTCAGACGCGTGTTCCGTTGCCATCAGCTCGGAAAGGGTAATTTGGTCGTAAGGGCGGCCTTTTGCCAAACACTGGTCCGGGTAAATTGCGCATAGCCACTGACTTCGCCTTGTTGCTTGACAATCAGGTAGAGAAATGGGCTGGCATCACTGTCTTGCAAACGCCGATAGGTCCACCAGTTTGGGCTTCGGCTGTTGGTACCGGGAATGTGTGGGATGCATTTGTTATACACCTCCGGCAGAATGGTTTTGGCTTTTTCTGCATCAATAAAGCACACCTCCAAATCGCTTTTGGGGCCGGTAAATTCCAGCCTTTCTGCTGGGATAGACAGTTCGTTTTGATAAGCCGCCACCCCATAACCAAATCGCCCGTAAACCGGAGTTTGTGAGGCCCAAAGGCCTGCCACTGGTTTGTCCTGTTCGCGCGCATCCTCAAAATGTTTGATGAGCATTTTGTGCATAATGCCCTGGCGACGGTGCGTGGGCAGCACGGCCACTGTGGTGGTGCCTGCCAACATGCATTGGTGATTGCCTGGCATTTGCAGGGTCAGGCTGGCACAGCCCAAGGTGCCAACCAGGGTGCTGCCGTCAAATGCAGCAATGGCACGGTCGACTTCAAAAGTTTTGCGTACGCGGTCCAGGTCGTCCTGACGGTGGTTCAGGCCCATGCTGACGAACTGGGTGTGGCGAAATGCAGCAAGTTCTTCTGGGTGAATAAAACGAATTTTTATGGCCATGATGAATGAATTACCCTACTAACTTTTCTTTTGGCAGACGTTTGATCTGCATTTTTGAAAAACAAAAAATGGTGATGAGGCCCGCAAACATCAGCCCACTGAGCGCGAGCAAACCCACCGCGAGGTCGTATTGTCTAATCAGGAAGGCACCTAGAAGGGGCCCCAGAAATGCACCGCTTGCAAAACTGATGTTAAACAGGCTGTAAACAAAACCGTAACGGGTTTGGCCGCAATCTTCGACCGCATCAGCCAGTGCTGGCATGGCTGGCGTGATGGCGATGCCAGCGGCTGCACCCACAGCAGCCACGTACACCGCAGTGATGAGCAAAGTGTTGCTGACAGCAATCGCTGGCATCAATGTACTGAGAAGCAGTAGACCAAACAAGCAAACGCCCACGCGTCCCATTTGATTGAAGCCCAAACCTTCCAAATACCCAGCCAGGGGCGCAAAAATTCCAAAGCTGACAATCGCCAGAATGAAATACAAGCCAACAGTCGTGGGGGCGACTGAAAACTGATTGTAAAGGTGAATCGGCAGCGCGACTTCTATCATGGTCAACCCGGCGGCGCTGAGCAGGGCGATGCCACAAATCACCAGCACACGCACGGAAAATAACTGCCTGACTGGAGAGGATGCTTCTGGCGCAGCTGCGTGTGGGGTGAGGATAAAAAGCCTGGCGAGCACATCAAACAAGGCCAGCCCAGCGGCCAGGTACATGGGCCCCATTGGCCCCCAGTGTTCATACAGCAACCCACCCAGAAAAGGCCCTAACAAGGTGCCTGCTGCGTTGCCGCTGGTCCAGATGCCCATTGCTTTGCCACGGCTTTTTCTGTCAAACACCTGGGCCAGCAAGGTCAGGCTGGCAGTGGCGGTGGCTGCACAGGCAATGCCTTGTAACACTCGGGCCACAAACAGCCAGGTGATATTTTGACTGGAAAAACCAAACAACAAAGAGGCACACATCAGCCCAAGAAAACCAATCACTGTGGGTAATTTGTTGCCATAGCGGTCCACCACGAAACCCATGAAAGGTGTAAATATCACCAGGCTGCCTGCATAGGCGGCCACTAAGACGCCAACCATTTCTGTGGAGGCGCCTGGGCCAATGTATTCCGGCAGCACCGGAATGATGAGCGAATACAGCAGGCTGTCTGTAAAAATGGCCAGTGTAGCCACAAACAGAATCACTGATTTATGGCTTCTTAGCTTTTGACTGCAAGGTGTATTACTCTGATTGTCCAACACGTGCTAAATCCTTTTTGTCCATGTCCACCGGTGTGGCTGGCAGAGACGTAATCCATTTTTTGATAAGACCAGCAACTGTTTGTGCATGGCTTGCAACAAACAAATGTGGTGCGCTTTCTATCACTTTGAGGTCAAGTGTTTTGATGTAGTTGGACCAGTCCGCTTTAAAACTGCTTTTGACATAATCGTCATGGCTGCCGTTAAGCACGAGCGCTTGGGTTTTAGTCAAATAAATGTTGCGTGCATCGAAGTTTTCAAAAGCCTGACAATCTGAGCGAATGGCCTGTTTGAAGACCTCGAACAATTCACGGCGCTCTGCGTCACTGACTGTGCTGTCTTCGCCTGAGGATTGATTGAGGAACCTAATCCATTGGTAGGTTTCTTCATCTGACATTTTTGTCAGCGGCTTGTTAGGGTCTCGCAAATGAGGCGCTTGGCAGCCTGCCAACACAATACCTTCTAAGGGTTTGCCTTGCTTTTCAAGCAGAAAAGCAATTCGAAGTGCCACATAGGCTCCCAGGCTGTGACCATAAACGTAACCGCTGCGAAAGCTTTCCTCTGGCAGTTCGCTGAGATAACAGGCTGCCATGCGGTCAACACATGTGAAGGGTGTACCACGTGTTCTGACATGACCCGGTGGGTCAATCGCTTTTACATGCAGTTGCCCTTCCAATTGCTCAGACAGTTTTTGAAAGCTCAAGGGGCTTCCACCACCGAAAGGAATGCACAAGAGTTGCGCGTGTTCAGATGGTGTGTGGCCGACTTTGGGCTCGAAGCTTAACAGCCCCACCGTTTGATTGCTGTAATGTTGGTAATCCATCTTCATGGCGCAACAAACCGATTTGCTGGGGTTGGGAAGCGTTCTCCCAGATTGTTTTCAGTGCGAATTTTGTTGTGCTTGTAATGGTCCTCACCACTGACTAGTACACAGCCATAGTTGCTGAGATCAAAAAAACTGCCGTGTGCCTGAAATGTATCCATGCCTGAATACACCTTGACATGAGTGGGCGTGTAACGGGCCGTGATTGCAAAGCGAGTGTTACGCTCAGTCACATTCGGATGGGAACCATGCACGCAGCGTGCACTGAAAATCACACATTCGCCTGGCTGCATGACCATGCTGACGGCTTCGTTTTCGTCAGGAATCCAGTCTTTGTCGATTTTGAACTCCTGAAAATCGTAACCAAAAAAATCAGAATCTGCTGTGACCGAACGATACTGTTCTGTTCTTCCTCGGCCCACGTCTTTGGATTCATCGTAATAGAGTTTTTTGTGTGAACCAGGTAGAAATTTCATGCAGCCGTTTTCAATGGTGGCTTCTGTAAAAGCGGTCCACACTGTGAGATCCAGGGGGCCGCTGTAATTTTCCAGCGTGGGCCTGAGCATGGGGGTGCCTGTGGCATACTGGTAGTTTGAGACCTGATGCCATTCCGTGCCGGAGGATTTCGGGAATTTTGGGAAAAATTCTGAGCGCCAGCACAAAATGTCCTGACCTAAAATCGAAGAAATTTTCTCAACAATGGTGGGGTGACCGATGTGTTGGGTCAGTTCAGGAATGTCAAAATGCCTGTCGTAGTTCACATCGTTGTCAAACAGAATATGGCTGCGTTCCAAATTGTTTAAACGGATTTTTTGCAAAATCGCTTTGGCTTGCTCCGGCTCGTACAATTTGATCGGACCCAAAAATCCGTTTTCATTGAAAAACTGGATGTCCGCATTGCGTTGGTTTGCTGTTTGAACTGTGCTTTGCTCAGACGCACTCATATTTCTTGCTCTCGGGATAGTTGATTTGGAAAACAGACAGGTTTTGGCTGGACTGAATTTCAAAACCGTGTTTGTCGGCGAGTTGTAAAATTTCTTTCACCTTGTCGGGCTCAATCGCGCCGTAGGAGAAGTGGCCTGTTCTGTTTTCCAGGCCCAGCAAAATGGTTTCAGCCATACAGGCAAAAATGTGGGCTTGTGTATCTGTGCCAGCGAGCAAACCGAGGCTCTGATTGTGCGGCAGTTTAATTCTGCCGCCCCGAAGCACATGGGCTTTTTCTTGAGCACAGCGCGCCACATCGGGCGGCACTGCAATGTCGCACACAATGGTGTTTTCACTTTGAATGTGGTGCTCAAAAATCAATGGGTTGGAGGCATTGCTCGCGCTAAAAATCAGGTTGCAGCGCTGAAGGTTTGTAAGTTCCGGTTCAACACTGACACGGCAAGTGAGTTGTTTTGCAAAATCTTCGAGGTGCTTGGCTCCCTGTGCATTCCTGGAAAAAAGAATCAGCTCATCTTCAGGGCCGAGCATGTCTGCCAACAGCTTGCACAGTGTGGCAGCCACATTGCCTCCTGCACCAATGACACCAATTGTTTTCGGTCCGGTGTGTTTCGTTTTGGCGACTTCCAGTGTACTCATCAGTGAGGCGCCTGCAGTAAGCGCATTGCCGGTGGTGATATTGATGTCGCTGTGGTGTAAAGCCAAGCCACTTTGGGCGACAATTGAGGTATAGCCGCCCAGGCCGACATGGCTACAACCCAATGCTTTGGCCATGTCCACTGCTTTTTTACGCAATCAAGTGCCCAGTCGAGCTTGCCTTTTTTACCGTCTTCCATAATTTGTTCGGCGGTAAATGGCACGCCAATCACCACCATTTCGAGCACATCGCCATGGGTGGATTCAATGTCTGCCCAATCCCATATCACAGGTGAAAGTAAGCCTTTGGTTTTGTCTAAAAATGCTTTGCAGGCTGCGTTGTTGTAGTTTTTTAAACGAGGGTCAAAACGAATTAGATCTTCCGGCTGGCTGAAATGCACCAAAAACCGATGGTTCCTACTTTGCTACGGTCTGTTTTTTTGCTCGGTGCTGGCTTTGCTTGCAAGAGACTGTCAAAACTGAGAGTTTCGTTTCTTGCAGGAAAACCTGTCATGGCGCAGGCCAGCAATTCATCGACACGGCTTTCTTTGAGAATGCTGAGCAAGTTGTTGAAGGCTGCTATCACCTTGTCGATTTCAGAATAGGTGATTTGATAAGACGGTTGGATTCGTACGGTACACGTTGATGACAGACTGGGTGCTACTCGAATTTGGTGAGCATGCAGCAAATGGCCCTTGATGAAATAGCCCAGAAAACGCTGTTCGGAAATCATACGCAGCAAGTGGGATGGACTTCGGCGTTGTGAAATGAATTCAATGCCTATCATCAATCCGCGTCCGCGAACTTCACGTATCTGGCCCGGAAAGGCTTGACGAAGTGCATTGAGCTTTTGCAAAAAATATTGACCTTTTTCTGCAACGGTTGAAAGGGTTTTGTCATCAAGTAGCTCAAGTGCCTGACAAGCAATGCGGCTGGAATAATCGTCTTCTGAAAAAGTGGAAGTGTGTACAAAACCAAAATCTTCCAAGTAAAGGTCGCGGCGAATTAGTAGCGCTGATATTTTGCTTAAACCACCGCCCAAGGACTTGCCCAACAGGTAGTAGTCAGCTTGAACCCCCACGTACTGAGAAGCGAGAAATTGCCCACTTCTACCCATGCCGCATTGGATTTCATCAAAAATCAGAGGGAAGCCTTTTTCATCCGCACATTGCCGCAGTGCTTTTAAAAACTGGTGGTCCACCTCATGCACACCACTTTCACCTTGTATGGGTTCCACAAAACAGGCCAGCACATTGCAGTAGGATTTTCTTTCCAGACGAAGGATGTTGTTCTCCAAGTGAGGAAGGAAGTAGGTGAGTGTTGAGGCGGTCAGGGCTTTTTCTAAACCTTTGGCATCGCCCTTGATTAAAAACTCCGCACTACCCAGCCGTGAAAACGGAAAACGGTATTCTGGGTTGTAAGTCAATTGTAAAGCGCCGACCGTTTTGCCGTGAAAGCCGCCTGCAATCGAAAACAGAATGGGTTTTTTCTTCAGTGTGGTTTCGTTTTCATTGCGCAGTTCTGCCAGAAGTTCTTTCAGCGGTTTGCCACAGTGGGTGGGTAGATGGGCTTCTAGTGCGGTGTAGTCAATCCTTTGCAGCTTGTGCGCAGTCAGTATTTTTTCACAAGACTCTTTTAAGCTCAGCATGAATTTGTTTCTGGCTTCAAAGGCGCTAAATTCGGCATGCTTAATAGCCGCTTCTACAGATTCCGCACCGGAATTTGTTAAGGTGCATACAAAGCTTTGTCCGGTGATTGCCTCAAAGCGGGTAGACAAGGCTTGGCCTAACAGTCCGCTTTGAGAGCGAATGCTGGCTTGAACCAGAAAGGGGCTGTCTTCTTCCAGGCTGGCTTTGGCAGCTGCAACTATCGCTGGGTGATTGTGCCCAAATAGCGTTGAGCCAAAACCTCCAACCATGTCTAGCACAGCCACTTCGTTGCCTTTGTCGTTGTGGTAGTAGACATAATCACCTTTGGCTTTGTGATAAGCCAAGTCGGCATTGATGATTTTGAGTAATTCAGCCAGTTTGGGTTTGTTAAATTGGGCGTAGGCGCTTTTGTTGACCTCATTGTTTGTGTGAGGCAGCTTCTGTTGAATTGCTGTTAAAACATCGTGGATGGTTTCACAATGCCAAAACAGGCTGGCATCGATCTCTATATTCAGTGCTTGTCCCAGTTCTTCGGCAATCCCAACGGCAACAATCGAGTCCATGCCGTAGTCAATCAATGAAGCACTTTCATCCAAGTCTGCCACATCAAGCGATTTGGCAATCTGTGCTTTGACCAGTGCATTGACTGTGTTTGCTGTCTGTGCAGCACTGCTTGCTCTGTTCGTTTTCTCCCACTTGGCCAAGACGGTCATCTGATCCGTTGCAAAATCAGCAGCACACTGTTGCCTTCTGACTTTGCCGCTGGATGTTTTGGGAATTGCACCGGGCGCTACAAGCGCAATCGCATCCACCGCAACTCCCATTTCTTCCTGGATGTGCTTGCGAACCTGATGCATCAAAGCCTGCAAGTCAGCATCGATTTTTTTTCGTGTGAGCTCAGCCACGATGGCCAGTTTTTCCTTGTTGTCAGCTTCGGCTGCCTGTGTGTTGTTTGTCTTTTTCAAAAAAGCAGCCACACCACCAACACGTATAAAATCACTCAAGTTCTCAATGGCGGATTCAAAATCTTGCGGGTAATAGTTATGTCCATTCAGAATAAGCACGTCTTTGAGCCGCCCGGTCACATACAACTGGCCCTTGATAAGGCAACCCAAATCACCACTGCGCATAAAGCCGGTGTGCGTTGGTGTTTTAAACAATTCATCATGCTCAGAAAGGGTGTTGTTAAACACATGGGGGTCGTGCCCTGCCCAATAACCTTGGGCAACACTCGGGCCTGCAATCCAGATTTCTCCAATTTCACCAGGGCGGCAGGGGGTCTCAGTCTGAGGGTTCACTATCACCACCTGTCCGTTCTGGCTGGGCAGCCCAGCAGATACCAGGGGCTTTTGAGCAGGTTCTTGCTGGTTGTCTGATCTGGTGTTTTCGGCCGTGTTTTGAGCATCGACCAGCACGGATGTTTCGCATGCTTCAAACAGTTGGTTTTGACTCAGCTTGTTGGGGTCGCAATAAAACACTTGGTAATGGCTTTCTCTTTCTTTTCCACTGACATACAGCGTGGACTCGGCCAATCCATAGCAAGGCAAAAAGGCCGATGCACTGAAGCGGCAAGCTGAGAAGTATTCTGAAAATTTCAGCAAGGTGTGGTGGTGTACCGGCTCACCGCCGCTAAAGGCCACTTCCCAACTGCTTAAATCGAGCTCGGCCATTACCTCGTGCTTTATTTTCTCGCAACACAAAGCATAAGCAAAATTGGGGCCTCCACTGACGCTTGCTTTGAAATACGAGATGGCTTCTAACCACCGCCGTGGCCTTTGGAAAAAAGCGGCTGGTGACATTTGATACTGTGTGATGCCACAGTAAATGGCAGTCAGTAAATTGCCAACTAACCCCATGTCATGGTAGTGGGGCAGCCAATTGACGCTGATGTCTTTCGCGCTCAGTTTAAAGCCAGCGCGGATGGTTTCCAAATTGTTCACAATATTCCCGTGGCTGACCATGACGCCTTTGGGATGGGCGGTGGAGCCAGAGGTGTATTGCAAAAAAGCAAGGTGATTGTTTGTGATTTCAGGCAAGCGGGCCTGTTTGTTTTCAGTGTGACTGTGATTGAGCAACTCAGGCACTGTAAGCCACTGAAGATGACGCAACTCAGGAATTTTCTCAATCACATCCCGGTGATTGGCAATAATTTTTTCTGTGGTGATCACATACCGAGCATCGCAATCTTTGATGATGCCTACTAGATTTTGAAGCAGACGATCCATCTTGTTGCCCAAGTTTGGCGAGACCGTTGGCACGGCCACAACTTGCGCATACACGCAGCCAAAAAAGGCCTTTAGGAAATCTAAACCCGCTGGAAAAAAGAGCAAAGCCCTTTCTGTTGCCGCCTGTTTGGCAAGCAATGCATCGGCAATTTTTAATGCATCATGGCGAAGTAGTTTGTAACTCAGCTGACTGATCTCACCAGCGAAGTCGCCGCTTTCCAGAAAATTCAGTTTGTTCTCAACACCATGAAACTCAGCGCGGAAATCAAGAATTTCGACCAGGTTATTGGCTAGGTTTGGCGTACTTGATTTTTTCTGAGGAGAAACAGTCATTGAAACCTCGTCTCATCTAAACAATGCCAATGCGTTGCAAGCGGGTTTGGTGCCCTTGTTCAATTTCATTCAGAACGAGTCGGGTTTGCTCTTCTTCCGTGACTTCATGCATTTTTTTGCCAGGGAAAATTTCAATGTCGCCGACCAAGTCCATGTATTGGTTGGCACATTCTTGGTAGAGACCGATGTAACGTTTGATAATGTCATTGAAAATTTCGCGCATGAGATTGCTGAAATCATGTGTCATGCGTTTAACGCGGTTGCGCTCCACAAGGCTTAATTTTTTGAAGTAATCCGCATTGACCTCTTCACCAAAATGGACATGGTTACTTTCATCTGCAAAAGCCCCCTGAATGATGGCGCTCAAAGTCGGATCAAAACGTGACCAGTATTTGATCTCATAACGATAAATGGGGTAGGCCATGCCTTCCAGAATCACGTTTTGCGCAATCGAGGCTGCGTAAAAATCTTTTTATCGACTTGTTCATGAATCAAATCATAAAACTTGCGCATGGCCGGGGAGGTATAGCGTTTAACCAGCGCATCCCGCTTTTCAGGCTTGACGCCCATGTCGGCCATTCGGCGACAGAAAACTTCGTAATGGCGGCACTCATCCAAAACTTGGGTACCCAGGTGCATGGCACTGAGTTCATCTGGCGCAAAACCGATCATGCCAGCGACCGCTTTGTAAGAGGTTTGTTCTGCGCCGATAAAAAGCGCAATGTCCATCAGGTAAATTTGTTTTAAAAGCTGATCTTCAAACAAGGCCGGGTGGGTCGGGGCAATATGCTTGGGTTTGCCGTAATAGGTGTCCTTGAGTTTGCGCCAGGGCATTCTTTCAAACCAGCTTTGAATCTCCCACTGCCTTTTTCCATTGTCATAGTCCTGAGGAAAAAAGGTGGGCATGTCCAAAGCAAACAAATGATCAGTGGCGTGGTCTTCTGTGTTTTCCAATTCTGAGTTTTTCATATCGATTGACCCAAATTAAAAGTTCAACGGTTTGCAATCGTGACAAACAGGCTATGCCTCTAATCCCATAAAACAAGCGCCAGTGCATCAAGCTTGACTTGGTCTTTGTCATCCGCATCCACATCGATTCGGCCTTCCAGGAATTCAAATGCAGGGCTTAAAATTCCGTTGAAAACGTCGACTAGAATTTCTTCTGTACCACGTAAGGTGATGTTTGTTTCGGCCTGATTGCCTTTGGCAATATCAACGACTTTGGCATTCAAAATTTTCACAGTAAACGCCTCATCTGAATCAACTGAACTGATTTGAATCGTTCTGTCCCAATCCTTAAGTAGGCTTGCCATTCTGGGGTGAGTATTTACCTTCTCACCAAATTCATTTAATGCGTTAAATAAAGGGTTGTTCACTTTTCGTCCTATGCGTTCTCGTTTAATTTCGGGCGCAGCGGGGCGGTCTCATCACGGTGTGCCAAACTATGAACGCCTTGGCGCAATACGGTAGCTCAGTTCAAAAAGCAATCATTTATTCAGCTTCGTATCCAAGCTTAGTGGTGTCGTTCTGCAGAAAATATGTTCTGCATATCGGAAACTCCTTTTCAAGTGAAGTCTTGATTATCTCCCTTCTTGAGAAAATGCATTTAGGATTTTCGGCATTCTGCGCAGCGTTGACTTCCACATTCAAAGGCTCTGATCATGATGAGTAGAAACATGTCTCCCCTTACTGGTTCTGGTAATTTAGACAATCCGAAAAACCAAGCAAACACCGAAATGAAGTCAAGACACTCGGCTGCCCCCGCTTGGGTGCAGGGTAAGGCGCTGGATCAGTCTGTACGAACTTACAAAGGTATGACTCTCATAGACGCTTTGTTGCAGGCTTCAGAACAAAAAAACAAAGGCATTTTTTTCATTCACGATGACGGTCTGCAGGAAAAGCTGACTTATGCCGCATTGCTTGAGCAAGCCTGTGAATTAGGTGCAGCCCTTCAGGAAAAAGGCATTCGCCAGAGCGAACCTGTTTTGCTGTGTTTGAACAATAAAAAACACTTTTTGACGGCCTTTTGGGCTTGCCAGTTGTTGGGTGCGCAGCCGGTGCCGATGGCCGCTGTGACAGCGCCTCCCAGCGAAGGCGATGTTCAACGTTTGCTCGAAGTGTGGCGACTTTTGGATAGTCCAAAAATCATCGGCTTTGATGAAAGTCAACTCACTTTTGTGCCGGAAAAAAGTGCCTTGCTACGGTTCGATGCGCTTAAGTCTGCCAAGCCCATAGACCCTGCAAAACAACCCAAACCACAGCCTGATTCAACCGCCCTGATGCTTCTAACGTCTGGTTCAACCGGAATACCCAAGTTGGTCAAGCAATCCCACAATGCCATTTTGTTTAGAAGTCAGGCCACTTGGCAACATGATTGTTTCAGCATTGAAGATGTGTCGCTGAATTTCCTGCCTTTGGATCATGTGGGTGGTTTGGTGATGTTTCACCTACGGGATGTGTGGAGCCAGTGTGAGCAGATTCAGGCTTCGATGGACCTTTTCCTGGAGAACCCCGCAGTCTGGTTGGACTGGATAGAAACCTTGAAAGTCACGGTCACTTGGGCACCCAATTTTGCTTTTGGCCTTGTCAACGCATGCGCCCAGACACTTGGAAAAGGCCAGCGTGATTTAAGCCGTTTGCGTTTCATTCTCAACGGGGGCGAAAAAATTGTAGCCGGCACAGGCCCAGCTTTTTATGTCGCAGTTGGCGCGTTTTGGCTTGAACCCCCAAGCCATAAAACCCGCCTGGGGCATGTCTGAAACCTGTTCGGGCATTACATCGTCTGGCAATTTGCATGTTGAGTCAGGCCCCTTGGTGTGCCAGTCGGTTGCCTTGGCCGCCTCTGCCGGATGTGTCGCTTCGTATTGTGGACGCACAAGGGCAGTTGCTGGCGCGTGGCATAGAAGGTGAACTGGAGGTTCATGCACCCTGTGTTACAACGGGGTATCACCTCAATGAACTGGGCAATACAGAGGCATTTACCAGCGATGGCTGGTTTAAAACAGGAGATTTGGCGCTGCTTAATGAAGAAGGTCGGTTGCACATCACTGGACGAAAAAAACAGATTCTGATTGTCAATGGTCGAAACATTTCTTTAGGCCAAATCGAAAGCACACTGGTTGGCCTAACCGGGTATGGCGTTGAATCGGTGACTGCACTTGTTGATTCAGACGAGCACGATGACAGGGAAAAACTGGTTTTGGTGGTGGCTGCCCAAACCCAGCAGCACGGTAATGAAAAGATGAATGACTTGTGTGCTGCTTTGAAGGCAGAAACAATTTCACATTTTGGTGTTTCTCCTTCGAAAATTATTGTGATGCCGATGGAAAAATACCCCGTTCCTCAATTGGCAAGGTTGATCGCAAAGCCCTTCAAGCCAAACTCAGCCAGGGTGCTTTGCCTGACTATACAAAACCTCTCGGCGCGATTTCCGAAACAGAGGGCATTCCAAATGCTTTTTTTAAAACAACCTACTATCCAACAAAAACAGAGGGTGCTCAAGCGCTGTCAGCTGATGCAACACTCTTAATTCTGGCTGAAAGCACAGAGCAAGCGGATACTTTTGTCGCAAGTCTTGATGTCTCGCAACAGAATCAGTGTGTTTTGTTGATAGCCGGTGAAAAAGTCTTACAATTAAAAAATAACACTTGGCAGTGCCCTCTGGAACAAACTGCCGAATTACAAAACCTGCTTATCAAGCTTGGGCCTTTTAGTCATGTGCTGCACTTGTCGGGCTTAGGCGGCGCAGAACCAAGACAAGACAACTCGCTGAGCGCCGATGAGGCGCTTATGCTGGCCAGGCGCATGATAGCCCTGGCCCAGGCTTTGGCACATTTTACACATCCTGCCAAAGTGGTTTTTCTCACCGAAAAAGGCCAACAAGCCAAGCCGGGGGAAGCTTCCAGCTTGGCTGTCGGCGCGGTGATGGGTTTGCCCGAAGTGTTTAGTGGCGAATTAAGACACTGCGAATTCAAGCTTGTTGATTTTGATGTGTACAACCAAGCGCAGGCTTTTGCTGAATTGCTCTCTTTATTCGAGCACAAAGTCATTGCTTGGCGAGGGGGTGAACGCTTGCGTCTCGGTTTAAAGCAAGTGGACTTTCTTCATGAGACTCCTCAAGGCCAACCTTTCAGAGAAGGTGATGCGGTGTTAATCACCGGGGGCTTGGGCGGCGTGGGTTTTGAGCTGGCAAAAACCATGATGCAGCGCTACCGAGTTCGCCTTCTTATTACCGGGCGAACAGTGCTTCCAGCCAGAGAAGCGTGGCCACTCATTCTTGCTGAGGGTGGGCAATCGGCCACTCGCCTTGAGCGCTTAACCCTTTTAGAAAGCCTGGGCCAGGTTACGTATTGCGCCTTGGATGTTTCTGACGAAAAAGCCTTGAAACAGGCCGTCGAACAATTTGAGCAGACACATGGGCTTCGTTTCTCTGGCGTGGTGCATGCTTCTGGCACATTGGCGGCAGGCGGACTGAAAGACTTCAACCCGCTTAGCCTGGATGCAGCGCTCAAGCCAAAATGCAAAGGCACGCTGGCTATTTCGCGCGTGTTTTCAGCGCATCCTTCTTTCAAATTCATTGCCATTTCTTCAATGGCGGGTTTGTTGGGAGGCAATGGGTTGGCAGCCTACTCCGTGGCCAATGCCTTCTTAACCCATTTTGTCGAAAACACGCGTGAGAAAAATGCTTGGGTGGTGAACTATGGCCGTTGGGACGACATCGGCATGGCCCAGGGACGCCATGACCAGGAAGCCTTGATTGCTCAAGGCTACATTCCTCTGAGCGCGCAAGACGCAAGTCAGGCATTTCTGGCAAGCATCGAACGTGCACCTGCCAGTTACTACTATGGTTTGGAACCCGCTGGATATTTGGTTTCTCTCTACGGTGAACAAACCGCATACCCTCAACAACAAACCAGCATGTTAAGTGAACAAGAATTGGCAGCGCAGATCACCGCTGTTTTTAAAAACTTGCTTGAACTGGATGAACTCAACCCAGAAGCCAATTTTTTTGATTTGGGGGTTCATTCTCTCTTGATTCCACAGTTGAAAAAACAGTTGACCCAGCAAACAGGACATGACATTCCCACCGTTGAGTTTTTCCGTTCAACCACGGTGAACACCCTGACCCAATCGCTGTTGTCAAAGCAAGGCGATTCTCACACCGCAAAGCATGTTCAGGCTGAGAGCCATAGTAAAGCTGCAAACCCAGCAGTGAATCTCTCAGCCCGACGCGCACTGCTTGCACAGCGTGGCCAGCAGCACACGGTGGAGTTTGAAGATGGTGAGTGAATTTGATGTGGCAGTGATTGGCATAGGCTGCCGCTTTCCGCAGTCTAATCACGCCAACGCCTTCTGGGAAAACCTGATGGCAGGCCATTGCGCAGTGGTTGATTTGTCTGAAGAAGAATTGACTGAAGCAGGTGTGGACCCAGCACTGCTTGCCGCTAAACACTATGTGAAGCGGGCAGGTGTTTTAGAAAACGCGGACTGTTTTGATGCGGACTATTTTGGTTTTAGTCCGCGTGAAGCCGAATTGTTAGACCCACAACACCGGCTTTTTTCGAATGCGCAGCCAATGCATTGGTCACCGCGGTTTACGATCCTAAAACCTATGCAGGCCGAATTGGCTGCTTTGCAGGTGCGGGCATGAGCCTGTATGCAGGCGCAACCCTGTCCAATTATTTCACCTGCAATGTACTGCCCAATTTGCCCCAATTTGACGGCATTGATCCAGCCCAGCTCATTATTGCGAACAAAAACGACTACCTAGCAACACGGCTTTCTTACAAATTGAATTTGCGTGGACCCAGCCTGGATATTCAAACCGCTTGCTCAAGCTCCTTGGTTTGTGTGCACATGGCTTGCCAATCCATACTCCTGGGAGAGTGTGACATGGCCATTGCAGGCGGAGCGGCAGTGCAAATTCCAATCAAAAGTGGATATATCTACAACGAGGGCAGTATCTTGTCGCCAGACGGCTATTGTCGGGCGTTCTCCTCAGAAGCAAAAGGCTGCGTTGGCGGAAGTGGCGCAGGTGCGGTGTTGTTGAAAAAGGCATCTGCTGCGCTCGCAGACGGTGATTTCATTCACGCCGTGATCAAAGGCTCAGCGATTAACAACGACGGTAGCCGCAAGGTGAGTTACTCCGCACCCAGCATCACAGGTCAGGTGGAAGTGATTCAACGTGCCTTGAGCTTGGCTGAAGTAGACCCTTCCACCATTGGCTATGTTGAAGCGCATGGCACTGGAACAGCCTTGGGTGACCCTGTGGAAATTGCTGCCTTAACCGAAGCGTGGCGCAACAGCGAGCACAAACAGTATTGCGCGATTGGCAGTGTGAAAACAAATATTGGACACTTGGACACCGCAGCAGGGATTGCTGGTTTTATCAAAGCGGTGCTTTGCGTGCGCGAAGGAAAAATTCCTGCCAGCCTACACTGTGAAAATCCAAGCCCTGCGCTTGAACTGCACAACACCCCCTTCTATATTGCGCAAAATAGCCAGGAGTGGCCTGAAACACCCACTGCGTCAAGGCGGCGTGCAGCGGTTAGCGCATTTGGTGCGGGCGGTACAAATGCGCACCTTGTCTTAGAACAGGCACCAGAAAATCTCAAAGTGGCGGCCCAAGAAAGCCCTGGAGAACTGCTTTTAGCCCTGTCTGCTGTTTCCGATGCCAGTTTGATGAAAGCCATTCATCAACTGAAAAACCGTTTGCCTGACATTCCTGAAAACGACTTGGCTGACTTCACCTACAGCCACACCATGAGCTATGGCAGCTTGAGTAAAAGACAAGCTTTTCAATTTTCCAGTCTTCAAAGTTTGGAATTACAGCTTGCTCAGGCGTTAAAAAAAGGGCTTGGCAAAACAACACAAGAAAATAATCGGCACGCTTTTTCAGAGAACAAGCACGAAAACACGCCAAAAAATGGCCACCCCAAATTGGCCTTTGTGTTTACTGGGCATGGGGCGGAACCTCAAGACACCTGTCTGGACTTTTACCGCTTTCACCACGGTTTCAAGCAGGCGTTTGACCGCTGCAATGCTGTCTTTCAAGCACTGACTGGCGAGTGCCTGCTGGCTCTGCTTTCGCGTAAAAGCGAAAGATTGAAACAAGCGGATTATTTGCAGCCCTTGTTGTTTGCATATGGTTGGTCTTTGTCGCAGCTTTGGCAGGCCGTGGGCATCAAACCAGATGCATTAATTGGGCACAGCCTGGGCGAATACATTGCAGCGTGTGTGGCCGGCGTGTTTGAAGTTGAAGACGGCATGCGCCTCGTTCATGAAAGAGGCAGGCTTTGCGCCACAATGGCACAAGGCGAAATGTACAGTGTGTTGTTGCAGGCAGACCAAGTGAGCGCACTCATTGTCGAGTACCGAATTGAAGTTTCAATTGCTGCAATCAACAGCGCAGACTCTTGCGTGGTTTCTGGAAAGCCTGCCGCGTTGAAAAATCTTCTGGCGCTCCTCCATGAAAAGCAAGTGGAGTTTATCCGCCTGCCTGTGGACATGGCCTTTCATTCCCCAGCCGTCAATCAGATTAAACCGGGACTGAAAACCGCTTTTTCTCAATTCAAGCTGCATGCTCCGCGTTTGAAGATAATGTCAAACCTTACCGGGTGTTTTCTTGACTCGCCAGCACAATGGGCCTCACCGGATTACTGGCTGGAGCAATTGAGCGAAACGGTGCTGTTTCACAAAGGCCTTGAGCGTCTTCATACAGAAGGTTATCGGTGCTTTGTTGAAATTGGACCCAAATCCATGTTTGCAAATAGTTTGCAGGGGCAAAGCGCGCTCGTCTGGTACCGCCCTGGCAGGCTTCCAGGGCTTACAGCCAGTGGTTGCAAAATCTTGGGGACCTCTGGCAAAGCGGGCAAACGGTGAATTGGAAAGCCTTGTATGTCAAGCAAGGTCGCAAACGCATGCCCGTTTCAGATTATCCCTTTGAGAAAAAAAAGCACTGGCTAAACCACTCAAGCAGAGACACTAAAACCACTGAAAGTTTACTTGCCACTCAAGCTCCCAAGGCACAGGTGTTTTCCAAAGTATGGCAGCCTGTGCTTGCCCCGGCTGAGCAGCCAATCTTTCCCGATACCAAGCAAAACTGGTTGCTGATTGCCTCAACAGCCGACCCTTTCTGTGACGCTTTCGCCAGTTTTTTCCAAGAGCTTGGTATGCAGGTTAAGCGCGTTGGTATTGAAGACCATACGGCGGTGT
>JAAURO010000148.1 GCA_012032215.1 Limnobacter sp. | reverse complement strand
GCATTCTGGTGCTCGACCAAGGTAGGCTGGAGGAAAGCGGAACGCACACGGAACTCCTTGAAAAAAATGGGCTTTACGCAAAAATGTGGGCTTTGCAGCGCCAGAACCTTCAGGTGCCATAAACGGGGAAAGTGTGAGCCAGGATTCAAAGCGCCAAAAGGCGTATTAGGGTAAACGATCTCCCCCCGGTCCTCCCCCGTTGAGGTAGCTCGTTTTTCAATGTTGCGTTTGCATGCTTAAATGCTCGCCTTGCATCACACCCCTGTATAGTTGTCTGCGTGTTAAAGAAGGTGTCGGAGACTTTATGACAAAATCTAAAATGGATTCCAAGGCTGAACAAAAGCCTGAATTTAAAGCGGAGTCCGGCAAGGCAGCATTCAGGATAGAAAAAGACTTACTGGGCGAGAAACAAATACCCATTGATGCTTACTGGGGTGTGCACACCAGTCGCGCCCTCGACAGCTATCAAATTACCGGTTTTGCCCTTAACAACGCCCCCGAGCTCATCAAAGCTTTGGTGGCAGTCAAGTTTGCGGCCGCCAAGGCCAACTCTGATCTGGAAGCCATTCCCGCCAAAATTGCCGATGCAATTTGCAAAGCCTGTCTGGAAATTGGTGAAGGCGCATTCCACGACCAGTTTGTGGTCGATGTCATACAGGGAGGGGCAGGCACTTCCACCAACATGAATGCCAACGAAGTCATTGCCAACCGGGCTATTGAGCTGCTTGGCGGTGTAAAGGGCGACTACAAGCTTATTCACCCCATTGAGCACGTCAACGCCTCGCAAAGCACCAACGATGTGTACCCCACAGCCGTAAAAATTGGCCTGATTAAAGCCATTGTGGGTTTGTCGGCCCAGCTTGAAAAACTGCAGGAAGCTTTTGCCGAAAAAGCCTTTCAATTCAGAAAAATTCTGAAAATAGGCCGCACCCAATTGCAGGATGCCGTGCCCATGACTCTGGGTCAGGAGTTTTCTGCGTTTTCTGTCATGATTCGCGAAGATCGCCAGCGTTTGCAGGAAGCCATTTCGCTGATTCACGAAATCAACCTGGGCGCCACGGCCATTGGCACCGGCATTAACACCGACCCGGAATACGCTGCGCGGGCCCGCCATTACCTGGCAGAGATCACTCAGCTGGGCCTGATTACTGCCCCAGACCTGGTAGAAGCCACCCAGGACACCGGATCTTTTGTACAACTCTCGGGCGTGCTCAAAGCGCATCGCCGTAAAATTGTCTAAAATCTGCAATGATTTGCGGTTGCTGTCGTCTGGTCCGCAAGCAGGTTTCAACGAAATTAACCTGCCGCCTCGTGCGGCGGGCTCCTCGATAATGCCTGGCAAGGTCAATCCGGTCATTCCGGAGGTGGTTAACCAGGTGGCCTTCGAGGTGATCGGCAACGATGTAACGGTAACCATGGCAGCCGAAGCAGGCCAACTGCAGCTCAATGCCTTTGAACCTATTATTGCCTGGAGCCTGTTTAAAAGTATTTACCATTTAACGGCAGCTTGCGACACTCTAACGCGCAATTGCGTATTGGGGATTACCGCAAACGAAGCACTTTTAAAGCTAAGAGTGCATGAATCTGCTTCTCTGGCCACTTCATTGAATCCGTATATCGGCTATGATGAGGCCTCAGAAATTGCCAAAAAGGCACTTTTAACCGGTCGCAGGGTCGATGAACTCGTCCTTGAAAAGGCCTGTTGACCGAACAGCAGTTAAAAGAAATCTTGCGCCCAGAGGTTTTAACCCAGCCTCGGCGTGTCAAGTTGTAGGAAATAAGGCAGTTAAAAAAACAGGTGTTAAAAAACTGTTGTCCATCATGGAACCGTTGGCTTGGGTTTGGCCCGCGGAGGAGTGAAAAAGCACGGCTTGCTGTGCAACTTTTAATCAAAGGAGCAAAAATGAAACGTAATATGATTGCTGCGTTGTTGGCTATTGGTGGTTTGGCAGCTGCAACAGGCTGTAAGGCTGATGACCACAGTCCTACTGGTACTCTGAAGAAAGTTGCCGACACTGGCACGCTGGTTGTCGGTCACCGTGAATCTTCTGTGCCTTTTTCTTACCTGGATGATCAGCAAAAGCCCATCGGCTACTCAATGGAACTTTGCGGTTACGTAATCGATGCAGTCAAGGCAAAGCTCAAAAAGCCTGACCTTAAAGTGGTATTGCAACCAGTTACTTCTGCCAACCGTATCCCGCTGCTGCAAAACGGCACCATCGACATGGAATGTGGTTCTACCACCAACTCCGTGAAACGCCAGGAGCAAGTAAGCTTTGCCAACACCACCTTTGTTACCAACGTGAAAGTGGTTGTTAAAAAAGACAGCGGTATTAAATCACTGTCCGATTTGGACGGTCAGCCTATTGCCACCACGTCTGGTACCACCTCGGTTCAGTTGATTCGCGAAAACGAAAAAGGTTCAAAAATCAACTTTAAAGAGATTTACGGCAAAGACCACGCGGAAAGTTTCCTGCTGGTTGCCAACGATCGTGCCAAAGCTTTCGTGATGGATGACATCCTGATTGCTGGCCTGATCGCCAACAGCAAAACTCCCGATGATTTCATGTTCCTGCCCGAAGTTCTGCGCACAGAACCTTACGGCATCATGATTCGCAAAGACGACCCGATGTTCAAAGAAGTGGCTGACGAAGCCCTGAATAAGTTGATGAAATCTGGCGAAATCAACAAAATTTACGCCAAATGGTTCGAAAGTCCCATTCCTCCAAAAGGCATCAATTTGAACTTTGCCATGTCACCTGAATTGAAAGCAGCAATTGCCAATCCCAATTCAGAGGGCGTCAAGTAATAGTTTGCCGTAGTTAAAAGGCCGCTGCGGCGCCAGCCGCAGGGGCCTTTTGTTCTTTAAGAATAATCCGTTTAATCGGAAAGAAGGTTGAGATGATTAACGATCTGAACTGGCTTTTGTTTTTTCAGCCGATCGTCGAAGGCGAAACCATAGTCTGGTGGGAAATGCTCATGTCCGGGCTTTTCTGGACTCTTGGTTTGTCACTTGTTGCAGGCGTTATTGCCTTCTTTGTGGGTTCCCTCATGGGGGTTTTCAGAACCACCTCATCCAAAGCATTGTCTTTGATAGGTAACACCTACGTAGAATTTTTTCGCAACATTCCGCTGATTGTGCAGTTTTTTATCTGGTACTTCGTTGTACCGGAACTGGTGCCAGCCATTAAATCCTGGTCTATTGAACAAGACCCCACGTTTGTTCAGTTTGTTGCTTCTGTATTGTGTCTGGGCTTGTACACCGGTGCACGCGTAGCCGAACAGGTAAAGTCAGGCATTCTGTCTTTGCCCATTGGCCAGCGGTATGCAGGGTATGCAATGGGGTTTACCGAAGCCGAAACCTACCGTTTCGTACTTCTTCCCATGGCCTACCGCATTATCGTGCCTCCCATGACTTCTGAAGCCATGAATCTTATCAAGAATTCTTCGGTGGCACTTACCATCGGCTTGACCGAGCTTACTTTCCGTACCCGCGAAATGGGTGAAATGACCTTTGCATTTCTGGAAGCTTACATTGCGGCCACCATACTGTATGTAATTGTTGCCATGACAGTAAACCGAGTTATGGCACACATCGAGAAAAAAGTGGCTGTGCCTGGCTACATTGCAGGGGGTAAATAATGGGTGATCTGGATTTCAGTGCCATTGTCGGCACGCTTCCCTATTTGATGAAAGGCCTAGCCTACACAGTACAACTTACCGTAGTGGCTTGTCTGGGTGGTATTTTCTTCGGAACATTGCTGGCCTTGGCCCGTCTTTCAAGCATCAAACCGCTGCGCTTGCTGGCCGCGGGTTATGTGAACCTCATGCGTTCCATTCCCCTGATTCTGGTTCTTTTCTGGTTTTACTTTCTGGTTCCTGTTGTTTTGCAGGCCGTAATGGGTTACGAGCGTCCGCCACAAGTTGGCCCGGACCGTTCGGCCTATATTACCTTTATCATGTTTGAAGCTGCATTTTTCTGTGAAATCATGCGGGCCGGTATTCAAAGTATTCCTAAAGGACAGGTGGGCGCAGCCTATGCGCTGGGTCTTACGTATGGGCAGTCCATGCGTCTGGTTGTTTTGCCGCAGGCATTCAGAAACATGCTTCCGGTTCTACTCACTCAGACCATTATTCTGTTCCAGGACACTTCTTTAGTTTATGTGCTGTCAGTCACAGACTTTCTTGGAGCTGCTTCCAAGATAGCCCAACGTGACAGTCGTCTGGTTGAAATGTACAGCTTTGTCGCGGTCGTTTATCTGGCGATTTGTTTCAGTCTGTCGATGCTGGTCAAGTACCTACAGCGCAAAACCAAAATTATTCGATAGCGGAGCACACTGTGATTGAAATCAAAAAAGTAAGTAAGTGGTACGGCAGTTTTCAGGTGCTGACCGATTGTACAACCTCAGTAAAAAAAGGGGAGGTGGTGGTTGTTTGTGGACCTTCAGGTTCCGGCAAATCTACCCTGATTAAAACTGTCAATGCTCTGGAGCCATTCCAGGCGGGCACTATCACTATTGATGGAGTGTCTGTTGGTGATGCAGGTACCAACCTGCCCAAACTGCGTTCACGCGTGGGCATGGTGTTTCAACACTTTGAACTGTTTCCACATTTGTCTATCGAGCAAAACCTTACCTTGGCACAAATCAGGGTATTGGGCCGCTCCAAAGACGAGGCATCCGAAAATGCCATGGCCATGCTGGATCGTGTGGGTTTGAAGGCTCATGCGCCCAAGTTTCCAGGTCAGTTGTCTGGCGGGCAGCAGCAGCGTGTGGCCATTGCACGGGCATTGTGCATGAACCCTATTTGCATGTTGTTCGATGAGCCAACTTCTGCCCTTGATCCAGAAATGATCAACGAAGTGCTGGATGTCATGGTTGAACTTGCCCAGGAAGGCATGACCATGATGTGCGTTACCCACGAAATGGGCTTTGCCCGCAAGGTGGCAGGCCGTGTGGTATTTATGGACCAAGGCCATATCGTGGAAGACTGCACCAAGGAAGAGTTCTTTGGCAGCGCTCGTTCAGAACGCGCGCAGTTGTTCCTGTCGAAAATTCTGGATCACTAAAAACAGTGTCCGGTTTAGTGCCAGGTTGCCTGCCTGCCCGCAACAAGCAGGCAGGCAACCGGAGCACGCAAGCGCACGCTTGACCAAACTCCGTTAGAATTTTGGGATGACCAACTTAACGGCTTCCCCCCAGAGTTTCCCACACAAACCATTGCAGCGCTGCAAATGGTGTCCTCTCCTGATGTGCCGGAAAATCTGGCGCAGGCTGAGGCTTTGTGTCAAGAGGCCGCCAGCAAGGGTGCCCAGGTAGTGGTTCTGCCCGAGTACTTTTGCCTGATGGGCCTTCAAGATTCCCGACAAACTGCATATCGCTGAAACTCAGGCCAAGGCCCCATTCAAGCGTGGCTGGCAGGCCTTGCCCAGCGTTTCAA
>JAAURO010000147.1 GCA_012032215.1 Limnobacter sp. | reverse complement strand
TAACTCACTTTAGTCGCTCAAACTTAACGATTAGCTGCGTAATTATCAACCGCATCCTGAGCCTCCTGCAAAGTACTATCCTGGAGCTGCCGCTGCGGTTACCAGCGCTGCAAGTATTGCTGCACCTAGGCGCGTGCTGGAGTTTTTGTCTGCAGCAAATGCAGCCGGAGTTTGAGCAGCATTCAAGCCGGTAAAACGTTGGGAGCAGTTTTTCATGGCAGGATAGTAAATTGATGGTGTTCAATCAAATCCCGCAAAACGCCCCGATTTTTTAAAGCAGGCCAACTTCATGGGATACGCCAATGCAAGACATGACAGAAGGAAACCCACGGTGTGGGTCCCGGATTTTGCAATAACCTCTTTCCCCAATTATTCACCTTCCAGAAAACTTTTCAGTTTGTCTGAACGGCTTGGATGGCGAAGTTTACGCAAAGCCTTGGCTTCAATCTGACGAATCCGCTCACGTGTTACATCAAACTGCTTACCAACTTCTTCTAAAGTGTGGTCGGTAGACATCTCAATGCCAAACCGCATGCGCAACACCTTGGCCTCACGCGGAGTGAGAGAATCCAGCACATCTTTGGTCACAAACCGAAGGCTGCTGTATTGCGCAGCATCTTGAGGTGCCAGTGTGTGTTGATCCTCAATGAAGTCGCCCAAGTGAGAATCGTCGTCATCACCGATGGGAGTTTCCATCGAAATGGGCTCCTTGGCAATTTTCAGGATTTTGCGAATTTTTTCTTCAGGCATTTCCATGCGTTCGGCCAACAACGCAGGGTCGGGCTCTATGCCGGTTTCCTGCAAGATCTGCCGACTGATTCGGTTCATCTTGTTGATGGTTTCAATCATGTGAACCGGTATGCGAATGGTGCGCGCCTGGTCTGCAATAGAACGGGTAATCGCCTGACGAATCCACCACGTGGCATAAGTCGAAAACTTGTAACCACGGCGGTATTCAAATTTATCAACGGCTTTCATCAGGCCAACATTGCCCTCCTGAATCAGATCCAGAAACTGCAAACCGCGGTTGGTGTACTTTTTGGCAATTGAAATAACAAGCCGCAAATTGGCCTCAATCATTTCGCGTTTGGCACGGCGGGCGTGATTTTCACCAGACACCATCAGACGATTAATGGCCCGCAGTTCTGCCAACGGCAAACACACCAGTTCCTGAATATTAAGCAGCGCTTGCTGCAATTCATGGATAGCAGGCACATTGCGCGCCCAGACCTCAGCCCATGCACTGGTGCTGTCGCCTTCCTGCGTTACCCAAGTGAAATCTACTTCGCTGCCCTTGAATTTCTCCAGAAAGACATCGCGTGGCATACCAGCACGATTAACCGCAATGTCGTAGATTTCACGCTCAATGCGGCGAACGGTATCCACCTGCTCACGCAAAATATTGCACAGCCGCTCAACCTGTTTAGCCGTAAAACGAAACTTCATGAACTCATCGGCAATGGCTGAACGCGCTTTTTTGCAGGCAGCCGAGCTATAACCAGACTCGGCCTTGGCTTTGCTCATCTTGTTAAACTGCTTTTGGATTTCCTGAAAAACCACAGTGGCCTTGCCTTTCAGCTCTTCAAGCTGCTTGGGGCTCATGCCAGCAGTGGTAGAGCCATCCGAGGTGCTTTCTTCTTCGTCTTCAGAATCGTCATCCGAGTCAGCAGGCACATCGGGCAAGTCAATTTCCGCATTGATTTCAGCGGCTGCGGCTTCGTCTTCTTCGGTGAGGTCTACCACCCCATCTATGATTTCATCCACCGATAGGGTGCCAGCTTCCATGCGCTGCCCCATGCCCACCACGTCTTCCACAATGGCAGGGCAGGCAGAAATGGCTTGCACCATGTCTTTCAAGCCACCCTCGATGCGCTTGGCAATTTCGATTTCGCCTTCGCGAGTCAGCAGTTCGACAGTGCCCATTTCACGCATGTACATGCGAACGGGTCGGTGGTGCGTCCGAACTCGGAATCCACGTTGGAAAGCGCCGCTTCGGCTTCTTCTTCAGCGTCTTCTTCAGAGGTACCGACCGTGGCATTGTCGTTCATCAACAATTCTTCAGCATCGGGTGCGCTTTCATACACTGTAATGCCCATGTCACTGAACGTGCCTATCATGGCATCCATGACTTCAGAGTCTATGGCATCGTCTGGCAGGTGATCATTGATTTCCGCAAAAGTCAGGTAACCACGCTCTTTGCCCATTTTGATCAGCGTCTTGAGCTGTGTGCGGCGAAGCAGCAGTTCCTCGGCAGACACGTCATTGGAAGACAGGTAGGCTGAGTTAATCAGCGCCTTGTCTTTGCCACGGCCGCGACTACGCTTGGGAAGAATGATGTCGGCTTTTTTGGCATCGTTGTCTTCGTCATCGGAATCGGAGTCTGAATCCAGATCAGAGCCGACCGATGCAGCCAGACTTTCGTCTTCTTCTTCGTCTGCGCCCGCAGGCTTGTTTTTGGAGGGGCGACCACGCTTGGCTGCCACAGCGGCATCCGTATCATCCTCTTTTGCTTTTCGGCCTGGCTTTTTGGCAACCCCAGCAGGCAAGGTGGCCTCCTGGGCCACTTGCCCTGCAGCAACCGGAATTGCCTCTTCGGCGGGCTTGCGTGATTTTGCCGCTGTTGCTTTGGTTGCCGCAGCTTTGGTTACAGCACCTTTGGGCGCGACCTTCGACCCAGCTTTACCGCTGGTCTTGGCCTCTACAGGTTTAGCCGCCAGCTTGGCGGAGTTTGGTGATGTTTTTACACTTGCCGCTTTTACACTTGCTTTTGCAGAAACAGGCCCAAGGGCCTTTTTGTCAGAGGCCTTTTTGTCTCGTGCTGGTGACTGAGCCGCTGCTTGCGTGTCTTGCTTTTCGGCTTTGGTTTGACGAGAAACCTTCTTCTGTGGCATTGATGATGCTCCCTTGCGTTTAACTACTTTTTCAACCGGATTGGCAACTTCAGGCCGACCGGGATTAACGGATGATTCTGAATTCTGGCTTACAGCCTTGCTTTTGGTTCGACTGGGCACGCTTTCCTGGGCCGTGCTCAGCGATTCTGGTGTGGACTCACTTTCAGTACCGATTCTGACTTTGTGGCTTGATTTCTGATTCTGTTCCTGAGATTTCAAAAAAAGACTGAAAAAATTAAACATAAGCAGCCGATCCGGTGTTTTTCAAGGAAGATTCAACCATGCAATTGACAATTAAACCCGCTTTATAACCAGATTCAACTATATAACAAACAATCTGCCCACAAAAAATGGGTTAACCCATTTTGGGTGATATATTTCGATTGAACGCCACTCGAAATGTATCATTTTAACGCATTAGCGCTTGGTTTGCCTTAAGGCCTGAATCTGTTCCAGGCAGGACTGATACCAGGTCAAATCGGCTTCGCTTAATTGTGGCATTGCGGCCAGCCTTGCCGTTTCCTGTTCAAACCAGGTCATTAGGCATTGATACACGGAATCCGACAATTCTGTTTCAAAATCAAGCGTTTCGTCTGCAGCGGCAGCCCTTTGCAATACCGCATTCACCCATTCTTGATGCACGCCATCCCGAAAAGCATGCATCATTCCGCCAAGACTTACATTGGGCGCAGAACGCAATTTTTCAACCAGGTGCAAAAAACTGAGCACCTCCGGGTGAGAATCGGGGCGCAACTCCAGCAAACGCAACAGGGGGTCACAGCAAGCCACTGCCGAAGGCACCCGCACCAGCCTGACAGCCAGGTTAAACAAGTGCGTACGCGCCGCAGGACGCTGCCTGGCGCTTTCCTGGCGCTGCCCCTGTGAACGCAGCACCCTACTTTGCCCGGAACGGCCATAGCCAGCGCCCTGAAAGGCCCCGACATCGGCACCTGAGCGTTTGACCGATAAACCCAGCATACGTTCCAACACCACCGTTTGCATATCCAGTTGCCGCGCCAGTGCCTGCAACAGCATCAGGCGAAGCTCGGTTGCAGCCATGGTTTGTATACGGGGCTTCAGAAAAGCAATTGCCGAGGAGCTGCCCTCAACCTGCTCAAGCTGAAAATTCTCTTTCAGGTGCCGAATCAAAAAATCGGCCAGCGACTCTGCTTTGTTAATCAGGTACTCAAACGCTTCCGGGCCCTCATTGCGGATATAGGAATCCGGATCGTGCTCGGGAGGCAAAAATACAAAATACGCCCCTTTAGCGGGAGTAACATACGGCAAACTGGCCTCCAGGGCCCGCCAAGCCGCCTTGCGACCCGCGCTGTCGCCATCGAAGGCAAACACCAGCCTGCCCGTGTGCTTAAACAGCTTTTGCACGTGGGTTTCCGTGACTGCCGTGCCCAGCGTAGCGACGGCGTTTTCGTAGCCCCATTGCGCCAAAGCAACCACATCCATATAGCCTTCAGTAACCAGCACATAGCCTTTGGCATGAATAGCCTGCCGACCCTCAAACAAACCATAAACCTCGGTGCCTTTGGAAAAAAGCGCCGTTTCTGGACTGTTTAAATATTTGGGCTCGCCCTGCTCTAAAATACGCCCCCCAAACGCAATAACCTGCCCTTTGGGATTGCGAATAGGGAACATAATGCGGTCGCGAAAGCGGTCGTAACGCCGCCCCTGTTCAGACTGCTTGGTAAGCCCCACAGCATCTAGCTGGGTGTTGCTGGCGTAATCGCCAAACACCTCAGCAAGAGGCTGGTAGCCAGCAGGCGCATAACCCAAGCCAAAGCGCGCTGCAACTTCACCAGTAAGCCCACGCCGCTGCAAATAATCCACCGCATGTGGGGCACGCTTTAGCTGCTTTTTGTAGAAGCCAGAGGCAGTGGTCATGGTGCCAACCTGGCTTTCACGTTCGCTGTGTAACTCCGGGGCTTGCTCCACCCCTTTTTCATGGGGCACATCCAAGCCCATTCGGGCCGCCAAGGTTTCAACCGCCTCGGGAAAAGTAAGCCCCAGGTGGTTCATCAAGAAAGAAATGGCATTTCCATGGGCCCCGCAACCGAAACAATGATAAAACTGCTTGATCGGACTTACCGAAAACGAAGGCGATTTTTCATTGTGAAAAGGACACAATCCTTGCAAATTGGCCCCAGCGCTTTTTAGCTGAACGTATTGCCCCACCACCTCGGCAATGTCGGCGCGATAGAGCAAATCGTCAATGAAACTTTGGGGAATCATGGCACCGATGTCCTAAAAAGCACAACAGCGAAAACAATATGCCGGACCCGCGCTGCGTGCGTTTGCTTTAGGTGTTTGATCTGAATGCGGTCAGGAAGACAACAATGCTTTAAGTTGCACAGACACTTTGCTCATGTCTGCCTTGCCAGAGAGTTGCTCACGGGCTAAACCCATGACTTTTCCCATGTCTTGGGGGGCCAGCAGCACCAGCCACCGCAATCAAACCGAGGAGTATGGCACGAACCTCTTCGTCACGAACAACAGTGCCAACCCCACGCGGAAGACCGTCGCCTTCACAGATACACCTCTGGTCAATGCTCA
>JAAURO010000146.1 GCA_012032215.1 Limnobacter sp. | reverse complement strand
CCGCCAGGGCGAGGGCGAGTTAACGGCCGCCGAGCAAGTGAGGCTTCAGACGGGGTTTCGGGCGACGCTTTAGCCGGGAGGCAGATGCCAATGCGCCGTGGCGTGAAAGCGAAGCACAAACGCCGCAGCGCGAAAGCACGACCGGGGCCCGGGCGCAACCAAGCCGGGCGACACACCAACGCGCTGTACGCGAAAGCCAAGCAAGGCGAGAAAACAGCCCACCTCACCAAGCACCGTAATCGCGCATTACCGTTTGCAAAGCCCAAAATTTTAGGATAAACTTGCGCCCTTCGGTGATTTATCGCCGCAGTGGCCAAGTAGCTCAGTCGGTAGAGCAGAGGATTGAAAATCCTTGTGTCGGTGGTTCGATTCCGCCCTTGGCCACCACGCAACGCTCAAAAAATTTCTTCTGCTTTCTCTGCACTCCGTTCTCTTCAGGTACCGCTGCTCCACCCCCCCATGCACGCATGCGCATACCAATGCATGCACCCGTTGATACCTCACCCCCCTCTCTCTCCCTGATTCCTCCTGTATGATTAACCCTACCGTTGTACTCTGCGAATTGCCTCAATTTTGCCTGACCGCGCTTGCTGACCGTGACACAGCACGGCGGGAGCCTTTCCGAAATCCCTGAATTCATGTGTGGCGTTTGCCATGCAGGCGTGTCGAGCTGTTGCAGTGCATGCAGCTTGTAAACCACCCACTGATTTTCGACACGTTTTAAGCTCTCCACTCTTTCATTGTCCCCTTGAACACCGCGGAGTGTATCTCATGAAAATAGCCATTGCTGGAACAGGTTATGTGGGCTTGTCGAATGCCATTCTGCTGGCTCAACACAACGAGGTGGTTGCACTCGATATTGTTGCAGAGAAGGTGGACAAGCTAAACCGCAGAGAATCGCCCTTTGAAAACGCTGAAATTGAGAATTTTCTGCAAAATAAAGCGCTGAATTTTCGTGCGACACTCGACAAACACGAGGCGTACACTGATGCTGATTTTGTAGTAATTGCCACCCCAACCAACTACGATCCGCAAACCAACCGCTTCAACACACAGTCCATAGAGTCAGTCATTCAGGATGTGATGGCAATCAGCCCCGATGCAGCCATCGTGATTAAATCCACCGTGGCAGTGGGTTATACGGCACGAATTCAGCATGAACTGGGTTGCGAAAATCTGTTTTTTTCGCCCGAGTTTTTGCGTGAAGACAAAGCCTTGCATGACAACCTCTACCCTTCTCGCATTGTGGTTGGCTCACGCTCTGGCAAGGCTGAAATATTTGGCAGCTTGCTCAAACAGGGCGCCGTGGCACAAAACGTGCCCATGCTGTTTACCGACAGCACCGAAGCCGAAGCCATCAAGTTGTTTGCCAACACCTATCTGGCCATGCGTGTGGCCTACTTCAATGAGCTGGATACCTACGCAGCCACGCACAACCTGGATACGCGACAAATTATTAACGGCGTGTGCCTGGACCCTCGCATTGGGGGTCACTACAACAACCCAAGCTTTGGCTACGGGGGTTATTGCCTGCCCAAAGACACCAAGCAATTGCTGGCCAATTATCGCGATGTGCCGCAAAACCTGATTCACGCCATTGTGGAATCGAACACCACACGCAAAGATTTTATTGCGGATGAAATTATTCGCCAAAAACCGCAAGTGGTGGGTGTGTACAGACTGGTCATGAAAACCGGGTCTACCAATTTTCGGGCTTCAAGCATTCAAGGCATCATGAAACGCATCAAAGCCAAGGGCATTGAGGTAATTGTGTACGAACCCGAATTGCAAGCCAGGGAATTTTTTAATTCACGGGTAGTCAACGATTTCGAGGCATTCAAGCGCGAAGCGCAGGTTATTCTTGCCAACCGACAATCAAAAGATTTAGCCGATGTGGCAAAGAAAGTCTATACACGCGATCTTTTTGGAAGCGACTGAACATGAAAGTGCTTGTAACCGGTGCCGCTGGGTTTATTGCTTCTGCCTTGGTGCTGCGCCTGCTTGCACGCGGCGACACGGTGGTGGGCATAGACAACCACAACGCCTATTACGACCCCGCGCTCAAAGAGGCACGGCTCAAGCAGTTTGCCGAGCACCCCGGCTACACGCACTTGCGCATCGACTTGGCCGATCAAAAAGCCATGGAAGCATGCTTTGCCACACACAAGCCCCAGCGAGTGGTTAACCTGGCCGCACAAGCGGGCGTGCGCTATTCGCTTGAAAACCCGATGGCTTACATCAACAGCAACATCGTGGGCTTGCGCACATTCTGGAGTGCTGCCGCCACCACCATATAGAGCACTTGGTGTATGCCAGCAGTTCCAGTGTGTATGGGGCCAATACGGCCATGCCATTTTCGGTGCACCAGAACGTGGACCACCCACTAAGCCTGTACGCTGCCAGCAAAAAATCCAACGAACTGATGGCACACACGTACAGCCATCTTTTTGAATTGCCCACCACCGGCCTGCGCTTTTTCACGGTGTACGGCCCATGGGGCAGACCAGACATGGCGCTGTTTAAATTTACCAAAGCCATTTTGGCAGGTGCGCCTATTCAGGTGTTCAATTACGGTAAACACAGGCGCGACTTTACCTACATCGACGACATTGTGGAAGGCATTGTGCGCGTGCTGAACAAACCGGCAACCGGAAACACCGGCTGGGAGGGGTCGAAGCCCGACCCTGCCACCAGCAAAGCACCTTGGCGTGTATACAATATTGGCAACAACAAACCGGTAGATCTGCTGGATTACATTTGTGCATTAGAACAAGCTTTGGGCAAACAAGCAGAAAAACAACTGCTGCCCATGCAGGCGGGCGATGTGCCAGACACCTATGCCAATGTAGACGACCTGGCCGAGCAGTTTGACTACAAGCCCACTACCCCGGTAGAACAAGGTATTGCGCAGTTTGTTGCGTGGTACCGCACGTACTTTCGGGTGTGTGAATAATTCGGCTGTCAAAAACCCTAACACACAACTCATGGGGGAAAACAACTTGCCTGAAAAAACCCAGCAAGCCATGCCTGAAATACGCATTGGAAAACGCGCTATTGGCGTACAGCACCCACCGGTTGTGATTGCTGAAATTGGCATTAACCACGGTGGCTCACTTGATTTAGCCATTCACATGGCCGACTCTGCCATTGATGCGGGCGCAGAAATTGTGAAGCACCAAACCCACGTTATTGAAGACGAAATGTCGGAAGAGGCCAAGGCGGTTATTCCAGCCAACGCCGACATTTCCATTTACGACATCATGGAGCAGTGCGCCTTGTCTGAAGAGGCTGAGTTGCGGCTGATGCGTCATGTACAAAGCCGAGGGGCCATTTTTATCAGCACACCGTTTTCCAGGGCCGCAGCCGAGCGGCTGAAGGTTTTGACATACCGGCTATCAAAATCGGGTCGGGCGAGTGCAACAACTACCCCCTCATTAAACACATTGCCCGCATGGGCAAGCCCGTTATCATTAGCACGGGCATGAACACCATTGATTCGGTACGCCCTTCCGTAGAGATTTTGCGTCACGCAAAAATACCCTATGCCCTGTTGCACTGCACGAATGTGTACCCCACACCACCAGATCTGGTGCGCTTGGGTGCAATGGGCAAACTCAGCGAAGCATTTCCCGATGCGGTGATTGGTCTTTCTGATCACACAACTTCCAATTACGCCTGCTTGGGCGCAGTGGCTTTGGGTGCTTCTATCCTGGAACGGCATTTTACCGACAGCATGAAACGTGAAGGACCAGACATTGTGTGCTCTATGGACCCCACCGCCCTGGCCGACCTCATTCAAGGTTCGCGCACTTTGTTTCTGGCGCGCGGTGGCGAGAAGGGCCCTGTGCAGGCAGAAGCCCCGACCATTGCGTTTGCGTTTGCCTCGGTTGTTGCCACACGCAACATTGAGCCAGGTGAAGCATTAAGCGAACACAATATATGGGTGAAACGCCCAGGGGGCGGCGACTTTGGCGTGCTGGACTACGACACCCTGCTGGGCAAAAAGGCACTACAGCCCATTCGAAAAGGCTATCAAATCAAAAAAAACCAAGTGGCGCTTCACTTGCAAGAAGCCAGTTAACACAGGAATACTCCATGCATTTTTTGGCCTCGAAACTAGAAGTTTTTTGCGCAAACTGGCGCAGATCAGGGCACGCAACTTACTGCAACGCAACCCACAACTTTGGCGGGCTTTGCAAAACTATCTGCGGGAAACCGAGTCTACAGGGTGCGGGTACATAGACTACGCTACTTTGTACTCAAGCATACGCAGTACCAAACCCACTGAGGTACTGGAATGCGGCACGGGTGTGACCACCCTGATTATTGCGCACGCCCTCATGGAAAACGAACGGGAAACCAGCAAGAAAGGCCGCGTAACTTCGATGGAAGAACACGCAGGCTGGCTTGAAATGTCGCAACAACTTTTGCCTGAGCAGTATCAATCGTATGTTTCTTTTGAACTAAGCAACACAGTTGAAGACAAATACTCGCTGTTTCGCGGCGTGCGGTATGCCTCTTTACCGAATCTGCCTTACGACTTTGTGTTTGTAGATGGCCCCAAATATGTCTCGCCTCAAGATGGGGGGGCAACCTTCGACTTTGATTACCTGCATGTGCTGCGCAATGCGGCCAACCCGGTGGCGGCGCTTATCGACAAACGCCTCTCTACTGTGTTTGTGCTGCAACAATTGCTGGGGCACACCAAAGTGCGTTACTCCAGTGTTACGGGTCTGGGATCTGTGAGTCCGTGCACCAAACACGATTTGGGCAATATTGCCACTTCAATTTCATCGAAGAATTTTGCCAAAAGCCTACGTGTAATTGGCAGCTCGCGCTTGGCAATCACCGAAAACACAGCAACCAAAGCAGGATAAGCAATGCGTGTAGTGGTAACCGGTGCCTCGGGGTTTTTAGGCAGGGCAGTCATGCAATGCGTCACACAAGCGGGCTTTGAATGCATAGGCGTTTCGCGCACCCGGCATGCAGGGTTGCACCAAGTCAGCAGTTATGCAGAGGCACCCGCCGGAGACGTGTTAATACACCTGGCCCAAACCAACGACAGGGCCACGGCCAATGCGCAGGGCCAAGCACTGGAAACCGAGGCAAACCAAACGCTGAAATCATTGCTTGCAAAGAGCTACAGCAAAGTGGTGTATGCCTCGTCTGCGGTGCTGTATGGCGACCACATAGCAGCTGCCAGACATGTTTCCGAGCCAATCATAGCAACCGATACCTACACACAAATCAAGCTGAACTCAGAGTATGCTGTGTTGGCCCACGGCGGTGCAGTGGCACGCCTAAGCAACCTGTATGGCCTCGCCATGGCACCAGGCAATGTACTCAGCCACATTCTGACCCAACTTGGCAAAGGTCCAAGCATTGTTTTACACACACTGGAACCCGTGCGCGATTTTTGCACATTGCCGATGCGGCACAAGCCCTGTGCCTGATGCTTATCCAC
>JAAURO010000145.1 GCA_012032215.1 Limnobacter sp. | reverse complement strand
ATGTGGCCTTTGCCTTGTTGCTGCTGGGTGGGGCTGGGCTTGCTACCTATTGGTACCGCAGTTTTATGGACGGCTACGAGCTGGCCATTTTGTGGGCGGTGGTGCCTGTTGTGGCCTACCTGGGTTACCGCTGGGCACCCGTTAAAACCGTGTGTGTGTGCGTGGCAGGTTTGGCGTTGTTGTCTATCCAGTTGTATGGCAACGATTTGCCGCAGGGCGAAACGCGTTTTCTGCTGAAGTATTTTTTGTCCAGCCAGTCGGCTATTTTGTGGATGGGAACCCTGTTTGTGGTGGCCACCGTGTCGTACTGGATTGGGCTGTTGGGCCGTTCGCCTACCGCTTTGTTTGTAGGCTCTGCCTTAACCTGGGCGGCAGTGGTTATTGGTTTTGCGGGCTTGTTTATTCGCTGGTACGAAAGCTACCTGATTGGTGCCGATGTAGGGCACATTCCACTCTCTAACCTGTACGAAGTGTTTGTGCTGTTTTCGCTGATTACCGCGCTGTATTACCTGTTCTACGAAAGTGTGTACCAAACCCGGCAGGTCGGGGCGTTTGTTATGTTGGTGGTGGTGGCTGCGGTGGGGTTTTTGGCCTGGTATGGCATAGAAAGGCAGCGTACGCAATTCAACCCCTGGTGCCCGCTTTGCAAAGCTGGTGGATGAAAATCCACGTGCCTGCAAACTTCATTGGGTATGGCACGTTTTCACTGGCGGCCATGGTGGCCTTTGCTTACTTGCTTAAAGTGTATGCCAACGCACCCGGCATCAAGGCGTTGCTTCCCACGGCGGCTTTGGGTGTGCTGCTTTTTTAGAGCCACTGGTGTTTCGTTCGCAGGCTGTTTCTGTGTATTGGGCGGTGTATTTTGGCACGGGCTGTGTGGCGGTGGGCGGTATTTTGCTGGCCAGAAACGCATTGCACAAGCCTTGCCAAGTCTGGAAATACTCGATGACCTGATGTACAAATCCATAGCGGTGGGCTTTGCATTTTTTACCGTGGCCACCATTTTGGGCGCTTTGTGGGCCGCTGAAGCCTGGGGCGCATACTGGCAGTGGGATCCCAAGGAAACCTGGGCACTGGTGGTGTGGCTAAATTACGCGGCGTGGTTGCATATGCGGTTGGTGAAAGGCCTGCGCGGGGTGGTGGCCTCGTATTGGGCCCTGGTTGGGCTGCTGGTAACTGGTTTCGCCTTTTTGGGCGTGAACATGTTTTTGTCGGGGTTGCATTCGTACGGCGAGTTGTGAGAGCAGGAATCTGTAACCATTGAGCGCGGATGGGCGAATTACAGAAGAGGGTGCCAACGCGGTACACTGTTTTTTTGAACGCCAAACCAGGAAAAGCAATGACGACTCGCAAAGACTGGGATTTTCTGTCCGAAAACGACGTAACACCCGAAGAAGTCTTCAAAAACCGCCGTCGCCTGATTCAAGCCTTCGGTGCGGGCTCGGTAGCCGGTCCGTTGAGCGCTGTTAAAGCCGCCATGCAAGGCAGTGCGGCAGTGGTGGCGGGTTTGTCGGCGGTGGCATGCGGGGCCAAGCCAGCAGGTGGCAGGGGGTCTACCCAGCTTTCTGAATTGCCTGCTTTGCCCGCCACGCGCAACACACAATGGTCGAATACCGAGCCCCCCACTGATTCAAAACTGGTTACTACCTACAACAATTTTTACGAATTTGGCACAGATAAATCGGATCCTTCCCGCAATGCCGACACGCTGCAAACCCGCCCCTGGAAAGTCCTGGTAGAGGGCGAGTGCAACAAACCTGGCGAATTCGACCTGGATGATCTGCTGAAACTGGCCCCCATGGAAGAGCGCATATACAGCCTGCGTTGCGTAGAGGCATGGTCGGTGGTGGTGCCCTGGATAGGCTACCCGCTGGCTGCGTTGCTGAAAAAAGTAGAGCCCGGCAGCAAGGCAAAGTATGTGTCTTTTGAAACCCTTGCGGACCCCCGGCAAATGCCGGGCCTGAGCAGCTCCGTTCTGGATTGGCCTTATGTCGAAGGCTTGCGCATGGATGAAGCCATGCACCCGCTTGCCCTGCTGACCTTTGGGCAATACGGCAAAGTGTTGCCCAATCAGGCAGGGGCGCCGGTGCGTCTGGTGGTGCCCTGGAAGTACGGCTTTAAAAGTGCCAAATCGTTGGTGCGGATTCGTTTAACCGACAAACAGCCGCCCACCAGCTGGAACAAATCTGCCCCTCAGGAATACGGTTTTTATTCCAATGTGAACCCCGGTGTCAACCACCCACGCTGGAGCCAGGGCAGCGAGCGCCGTTTGGGCGAAGGTTCTTTTGGTGGGTTGTTTGCCCCGCGCCGGGACACAAAACTGTTTAATGGCTACGAGGCTGTGGCCCCCTTGTACCAGGGCATGGACCTGCGCAAATTTTTCTGACTCTGACCCTGAAGTACTCCATGAACCCTGCTTTACTTCGAAAACTTGCCTGGCTGCTGTGCAGCCTGCCCTTGGTGTATTTGGTGGTGCAGGCAGCCCGCGTGCAGTTGGGTGCCAATCCTGTTGAAACACTGGAACACGAAACAGGAAGCTGGGCGCTGATTCTTTTTTTGTGCAGCCTGGCCATTACCCCTGTGCGGCGTGTAACCGGGCGCAATGAACTGGCCCCACTGCGGCGCACTTTTGGGCTGTTCGGGTTTTTTTATGCGGCGCTGCACTTTTTTGTTTATTTGCTGCTGGACCGCAGCCTGTTGTGGTCTGAAATTGTGGTGGATTTTACCAAACGGCCGTACGTGATGCTGGGCATGGCGGCGCTGGTGCTGTTTGCCACCCTGGCCGCCACTTCTCCCAAACGGGTTGTAAAAGCACTGGGTGCAAAACGCTGGAAGCGGGTGCATCAGTTGGTGTATTTGGCTGTGCCACTGGCTGTGGCACATTTCATGTGGACAAAGTGGGATAAAAACCTGCTGGAACGCCCCTTGGTTTACGCGGCGGTGGTGCTGGCTTTGCTTGCTTGGCGGGTGTGGGTGTATGCCAAAGCACGGCGACAGGTTGCATGAACAGGACGGCACTCCAGGTACCATGGGTCTTGAACTGTGTTTCTTATACAAGGGCCCAGAGTTTTTTCCATGTTTCAATGGTTGTATCAATGTCGTTTTTGATGGTATTCAATTGTTGCTGCAAGAAATTGGCTTGGGCTTTTTTCTCCTCGTTTGCTTTGCTGTGTTTGTCGGGATGCGTGTAAAACGACAGAATTTTTATTAAATCTTTGGTGTGTTTCTTAACATTCTCCAGTGCTTGATCCAGTTCGTTTCTGGTTTGAGCGCGTCTGACCAAATTGGTGGCATGAATTAAATCGTTTTTGTGCTGAATGGCTCTGTTACTGCGTTCGGTGTTGTCGTTCGGCGCAAATTCATGCAAATGACGCTTCATTGTGTTTACGTGTGTATCGATTTGTTGTTCGAATTTAACGCGCTCTGCACTTGGTGCCGGAGTGGGTTGTTTGGCGTACTCTGCTTTGGGCTGGGGTTCGGGCTTTGTTTGAGATGCGGAACGATGTGCCTGTTCGGTGTGATCAGCATCGGGCGTTTGAGGACGTTCTATAAGCAACAACAAAAGCACGGCAAGTAAAATGGGTGTAATTTCAGGGCTTGATCCGGGCATGTGATTAGGCTCAAAATTTCCCGGCATAAAATCGATGTCTTGAATGAAGGGGAATGAGTAGGCGCTCAGGCTGCCACCGTTAAGCACTGGCAGCAATAGAGGGTGGAATAACGAATGCGCGGCTGCTGAAAAAACAGAGGCAGCAGAAAGGGCTACTACAGGTTTGGAAAATCGTGTTGTTGCAGCCTGATTTGTTGGAGGGGATGCAGCAAAAAATACGCTTGGCATGGTGGTTTTTAACTCCACTCAAAAAATAAACCAAAAAGAGCTTGGTGGCAAAAATACGCAGTATGGTTCCGCTTTTTTGAAGCCGATTATCCGTTCTGGTTGGTGCGATTCGCAATAGGCGGGTTGGTCAGAGGCTCCTTAAGGACACCTTATAGCGGAACAACCATAATATGGTATGGTCCTTCCGGTTTTACTTTCTTGCCATGGCACTGTGGAGCATGCCTCCCGGCTAGGCGTTGCCCGAAACCCCGCCTGCTGCTTTAATTGCTCGGCGGCCGTTAACTGGCCCTCAGCGTCAGGCGCCTCGGTGCTCAAACATGCCCGGTCTTATTCCTTCGCAAGTTAAAATCGCAGACGACGGGCGCCGCTTGAATCGCCGGGAGTCACACCCCACAGTGCCATGGCAAGAAAGAACTTCAAAATATATGCAATATTATATTTTTACAGGTGCTCTAAATTAAATAGTATTAATTGTTGAGTTTCATGAGGATTCTTTCTGAAATTGCAAAATGGGTAATCTTAAAAAATTACCAAATAAATGAGTTCTTGATTTTTGTAGTTAAATTCCGCCCTGAGATGGGGCCTGACAAGGCGATACATAGCATTTGACGCAACACTAACACTTGATGGCATCAGAGGCGAGTCTCATTCAAATCGCCAAGATGGCCAAATAGAACTATCCGGTTTCTCTCTTGGCTTTCGTCGAAAGGTTGGCATGCATGCCGGCCAAGATGCCTATTCGGGTCTGCCGATCATTCGGTATATTGAGGTCGATAAGTTGGTTGATAAAGCCAGCCCAGCATTGCTTCTCGCCTGTTGCTCTGGTCGGGTTATTCCAGAGGCCTCTATCGTGACAAGAAAGGCAGGTGGTCAGTTTTTGGCTTATTTCAAGGTCTTTCTTGAAAATGTGCGCGTGGCTTCTTTTAAACAGCAAGGTGAGATAAATGACGCGCGTTTAGATTGGCTGCCTTTGTATACCAACTCAGCAACCAAAAAAGGTTGAGAAGGATAAGCACGAACAATGAAACTGTTTCTATTTTTGATTATGTTCACAGGTTTAACGGCTTGCGTTGCTGAAGAAAACCCTTCTCAAGCTGACCCTTTTTTACTTAAAAGCCTTGAGGATTTCATGGCGCAAACACCATATTCTGCGCTGGTGCAGCAAACACAAGTCAGAATTCAGCCTATTGTTGAGAAGAATGCAAACAATGGTTTTTTGGAGAGATGCATATAGTAACTGCCACTGTGCTGAAAACCTACCGTGGACAATCTCTACCTGAAATTACCTACACGATGCTGGTTGAGCGGGGGGAAGGAGCTCTTATTTCAAGCAATCCGGCTGTTATTACGCTTTGCGAATCTTCCAATGGTTTTTATTGGCCGGGGGTGGGGGCCATCTTTCCTGGTGAGGAAGAAGTGATCTCGGTTGCCGAGAAAACGAGTGCGAAAATAGATTCTGAACAATCCAGCTTTTCAGGGTGTAAGCCCTAGGACTTGGCTTATCTCCCGGCTAGGGAGCCTCTGATCAACTCGCTGTGGCGCATATTTGGTGGATTCGGGCGCGAGCGCTTGCAAAATGCATCGCGAGATCGCTTGATATCACTGCGCTTTTCCCAAGGCGCTCGCATCCCGACTTCCCTCAAATCTGCATCCACGGAGT
>JAAURO010000144.1 GCA_012032215.1 Limnobacter sp. | reverse complement strand
CCTTGCCCGTGTCGAGGCCCGAGCCGCCGCCGAACGCGACGACGCCGTCATGCTTTCCGGCGCGGAAGGCGGCGATGCCTGCCTCGACATTCGCCTCGACAGGGTTCGACTGGACGTCGGAGAACATGGCGACCGGAAGCCCGGCCTCTTTCAAAAGACCGAGCGTGCGTTCCGTGATCGGAAGCTTGGCGAGCCCAGCGTCCGTCACCAGCAAGGGGCGCGAAATCCCCGCGGCCCGGCAGGCTTCGGCCAGTTCCTTGATGCGGCCCACGCCGAAACGGACGGCAGTCGGGTAGCTCCAATTGGCGGTCGGTGTACTCATGTCGCGGTCCCGAGTTGAGGCGTCAAACGTCGCGGAGATGGAAGCTCTTCGGTTGCGTCAGCGTTTCGAAACCGAGTTTCGACAACGTCGTGCCACGACCCGTATCCTTGACGCCGGTCCAGGTGAGGTACGGGTCGAGATAGTCGCAACGGTTCATAAAGACCGTTCCGGTCTCGATCCGGCTGCCGAGCTCGGCCGCGCGATCCATGTCGCGCGTCCAGATCGAGGCGGTCAGCCCATAGGGACTGTCGTTCATCAGTGTGATCGCCTCCTCGTCGTCGCGCACCTTCATGATGCCGACAACCGGGCCGAAACTTTCCTCGCGCATCAGGCTCATCTGGTGGTCAACGCCGGTGTAGATTTCCGGCGCCATGTAGGGCGAGCCGGGCTTGTCGAGTTCAAGCGTTAAATTGCAGCGCTGGGCAATGCGTTGGGTGTTGCGCACCGCAGAGGGCACATCGGCAAACAGCTCCACCATGTCTGTGGTGGTTTTAAAATATTGCGCCTCGGTAAAACGCCGCACGCGGCGCGGGTTGCCCAGCATTTCGCCGGTGGCTATGCACACGCGGGCTTCGTGGGCGCGGTAGTCTTCGGGCTTTAAAAACTGGATGGGGTGGGTAGCCACCACGGGCAACTGCATGTCGGCGGCCAACTGGCAGGTAAGCTGGGTCAGTGTTTCTGCTTCCTGGGTGCCATTGCGTTGCAACTCCAGGTAAAAGCGCCCTTCAAAATGCGGCAAAAACCGCTGCACGGCCTGCTCTGCTTTGGCGTGGTTGCCGGCTAGCAAGGCCTGGCCGATGTCGCTGTGAGAAAACCCCGAAATGCAAATCAGGTTGGTGCTGCCCACCTCTGAAAACCACTCGTAGCGCACCACCGCACAGCCCGGTGCTGGTTTTGTAAAAAGGCGCGCGAAAGCAGTTCGCACAACTGCAAGTAGCCTGCGTGGTTTTGTGCCACCAGCAGGCAGCGCGCCGGTAAACCTTCGCCTTTTTCGCTTTCCAGCCAAATGTCTGTGGCAGCAATCGGCTTAATGCCACTGGCCCTGCATTTGCGGTAAAACTTCACCAAGCCAAACAGACTGGACAAATCCGACAAGGCCAATGCGGGCATGCCATCGGCAGCAGCGGCAGCCACCGCCTCGCCAATGCGCACAATGCCATCGGTGACAGAAAACTCGGTGTGCATGCGCAGGTGCACAAACCCAGGCTGTTCGGGGGCTAAAGCGACCTGGGCTGAAGGCAAGGAAGAATGGGGAGTGTCGACTTGGTTCATGCCAACAGTTTAACCGATGCAACCCCCGGGCGATTCTGCACCAAACAAGAGTCTCCCGGGGGATTTTTACTGACTTGCTTATTGGCTTACTTATTGGCTTACTTATTGGCTTACTTACTGCTTACTTATTGACTGACTACGCAGCCGCAGAAGCATCAGGAACACCAGAGCTTCCCCCCATGGCCAGCAAATCGTCCAGGAACTGCGTGTTACTGGCCAAAGCGCTTTCCAAGGTGTACTGGGTACCCTCACCGCCATCAATCATGCCGGCTTCTGTTTCGAAATCAACCACTTTCTGTGCCATTTCCGGTGTAAATCCGCTAATACCGAGAGTTTTGGCCGCTTCCATCAGGTCATCTACACCAGCAAAGCCGTCTGCCCCGCCAGCTTCTTTAAGCAGTGCAATCAGTTCGTCCACAGACATACCCAGTTCTTTTGCAAGCGCCGCCAGCATGTCGTAGAGATCAGCGCTAGCGGCTATTGCTGGAGCAGTTTCCGTACCTTCTGCGGCCGGTGCGGCTTCTGGTGCGGCTTCTGGTGCGGCTTCTGGTGCGGCTTCTGGTGCGGCTTCTGGTGCAGCTTCTGGTGCAGCTTCTGGCGCCTCGCCACCCTCAATAGCCTGCTTGGCCGCCCTGAATGCAGCGCCAAGTGCTTCGGCTTCATCCAGAATACTTTGCCCATCCAAACCCAAGGCCTGGGCCGCCGAGGTAATCAGGCCTTCGTTGTTGGCCAGGTTTTCATCCTGAAAACCCATATCCTTGCCCCACTGGGTCAGGTCGGCAGCCTGTTCGGCAGTCAGCGGAATCCCCATGGCCTCGGCAGCTGCCATTAAATCCACTTCGCCAAAATAACCATCTTCGCCACCGGCCACGCGCAGCATGACAAGAAAATCTTTAGGTTCCATACCGAGCTCGGCGGCTTTGTCTTTCACTTCTTGTGCTATTCCGCCGCCTGAAACATCCGATCTACTCGCAGCCGAGGCCGAGTCCACATTACCAACACCACCCATTTTACTCTCCTTACTAATGAAAAATCCATTTTTGGATATGCTCATAGTTTAGGTAACTCACTTTCTGGAATGGTTCCGGCTGTTTTTCACACCGCCCCCCTCAGTTGCCATTTTGTTGTGGTTCAGGCCCCCTTGGCGCCACCGCCAGCAGGCAAGTCGAACACCAGCACCTGTGCACTGTGTTGCGCCTGCACAATCAGGCCGGGTTGGTCAGTCAGCAGTAGCGCATCCCCCTGGTTTAAAGACTCGCCATTGGCAAGCACCGCACCCTTGGCCACATGCAGGTAACAAGCCCTTTGTGTAGCCAGCACATGTTCTACGCGCTGGTTGTGCAGTTGCCCCACGTACAGGCTGGCATCCTGGTGAATCAAAGCAATGTTGTGCCTGGGGGCCAGCTCAGGGTCTCCTGTTACCACAAGCCCCAGGCAACCTGTTATGCGTTCTGGCGCAATGGTGTAATCTCGATATCCGGGCAGCACGTCTTTGATCGCCGGTTCAATCCAGATTTGCAGCAGATGGGCCACCTTTGATGCGTGCAGGTTTTTCTCGGAATGGCGAATGCCGGTGCCTGCGCTCATGCACTGCAGCTGGCCCGGCACTATGGTGGAACCACCGCCCAGGCTGTCTTGGTGGGAAAGCTCGCCATCGAGCATCCAGGTAATGATTTCCATGTTGTTGTGGCCATGTGTGCCAAACCCCGTGCCAGGTTGCACCTTGTCTTCGTTGATAACCCGCAAGGGGCCAAAGCCCATCCACTTGGGGTCGAAATAGCTGCCAAAAGAAAAGCTGTGGTAACTTTCCAGCCAGTCCTGATGCACGTAACCCCGTTCGTTGCTGCGTCTGATAAAATGCATTTTCAACCTCCTGTTTTTTGAATATTGCTTGTATTTTCGGGCAAGAACTGCTTACCAGCAACTCCATTCAGGCATTCAAGATATTCATACTTTTTGAACAACTTTTCACGCTGCGCCCTTTGTTATGGTGATGCCCCTTAGCCTGGAAGCCCTGGCGCTTCTCGAACTCATAGAAACCCGTGGCAGTTTTGCAGCCGCCGCACTGGCACTCAATAAGGCCCCTTCGGCTATTACTTACCAGTTGCGCCAACTGGAAGAAGCACTGGATGTGCTGGTGTACGACCGTTCCGGCCACAAAGCCAGGCTTACGCCCGCAGGCAGGGTGTTGCTGGAAGAGGGCCGCCGTTTGCTGCTGGATTCCGAGCGCATTCAACAAAAGGTAAAGGCCGTGGCCAGCGGCTGGGAACCCGAGTTTCGTGTGGTAAAAGATGCGCTTGTTCCTTTGCACAGCCTGCTGCCGTGGGTCAGGGCTTTTGATGCACTGCAGGCCCCCACGCGCTTGCGGTTTTCTACCGAAGTGTTGTCGGGCACCTGGGAGGCCCTGTACTCGGGCCGGGCAGATTTACTGATTGGTTCCCAGCTTGATCAAAACCATTTTTCCACCTCTACGGGCCTGCACACCAAGGAAATTGGTCACGCTGAATTTGCGTTCGCCGTAGCGCCCTGCCACCCCTTGGCCCAAGCCACCGAACCCCTGGACTGGGCCGAAGTAGCCATGCACCGCGCCGTGGCCGTAGGCGACACCTCGCGCAACTTCAAGCCCCTCACATTTGGCATTGCCAGCGGTCAGGCTGTACTGACCGTGCCCACACTCGAAGACAAAATTCAGGCTCAGGCAGCGGGCCTGGGCTGCGGCTGGGTGCCCGAGCACCTGGCAGCAGCAGAATTTGCCAGTGGCCGACTGGTACGCAAACGCATTGCCGGCCAAAGCAGGCAAAGCACGCTGTGCATGGCCTGGCCCAAAGGCAGCTCGGGCAAAGCATTGAAGTGGTGGACCACCCACGTGAACACGCTCAACCTCTTGCCCAAACCAGAAGGTACAAAAGCGAACAATGCCCCCTAAGCACGCCAGGCCCTACGTTGGACGTTTTGCGCCATCGCCCACCGGCCCACTGCACCTGGGGTCGCTGGCCACTGCCGTTGCCAGTTTTCTGGATGCGCGCGTGCACCAAGGGCAATGGCTGGTACGCATCGAAGACCTGGATTCTGAACGCTGCAAACCCCTGTACACCACACGCATTTTGCACACCCTGGCTGCGCACGGTTTGGTATCTGACCAAACGCCGTGTGTACAATCAGCCCGGCATGTGCAGTACCAAAAAGCACTCCAAGCACTGCACGACAAAAACCTGACCTACCCTTGTGGCTGCACGCGGCGCGATATCGAAGCAGCCAACACCCACCGGTCATTAGGCAGCAACCGTATCTACCCCGGCACCTGCTCAAACGGCATGGCCCCAGGCAAACGACCCCGGTGCACGCGTTTCCGGTGCCCGCTTCACCCCATTTTCTGGACAGACCACAGCGGCAGGCAAACCACAGACAAGCTGCAGGAAACCAGCGGTGACTCTTTGTTGCTGCGCGGCGATGGGCAGTGGGCTACCACCTGGCAGTGGTTGTCGATGACAGGCTCAGCAGCGTAAGCCACATAGTGCGCGGCAACGACCTGGCAAACACCACCGCGCGACAACTGGCGCTGTACGATGCCTTTGGCGCCCAGCGGCCCGAGTACTGGCACTTGCCCGTGGTATTGGCAGCAGATGGGCAAAAGCTCTCGAAACAAACCGGGGCGCAGGCAGTGCAGGATGTAGACCCGGTAGCCAATCTGAATCGGGTGTTTGCGCATTTTGGACTTGCGGCGGTGCGGGCAGACACTGCACAGCAGTGGCTTGAATTGGCGCAAGCAATATGGGCCAATTATCGGCTTGGCTTGGCTTAAGGAACCTTGATTGCCTTTTCGCCCCAAGCCCGGCTTGATGCCTCGGGTTCGAGGACTGTTCGAAACCGTGAATCGCGTTTTCACCGCACCGCTTTGTCGTCTTGTATACCGCCTTTTCACCCCAAC
>JAAURO010000143.1 GCA_012032215.1 Limnobacter sp. | reverse complement strand
ACCAGATAATTTTCCGCTAACTCAGCGAGACAGTTTTGGCTTTAATCAAACAAATATTTCCGATGCGGACAATCATATCCGAATATCTCCTGGTTTGGAGCCAGAGAGATATTTTAAAAATTATCGCGATTACATCGTACTTCTTAATGACGTTTTATCAGATGCGATGAAAAAATTTCCTGATAAAAAAGAAGCAATTGCAATGAATATTCTCCTGCACGGAGATTCATTGATGGATTTGGTCGAAAAATGTAGTCGCGATGAAACGCTTCCGGAGAGTTCTTCCATGCAAAGACAGCTTGAACAAGCTTGGAACTCTGTAATTGCCCCTACGGTGAAAATTCCCAGATCTTTGCTTTCGTGACCTAGATTCCCACCACAAGCGACACAGATTGTGTAAAAAGAAGGTTTATAAACAGGCGGGACTTGACAATTGATGGTATTCCACCACAATGTCGATTTCTTCGGACGAGCCCAGCATCACCGGGCAGCGTTGGTGTAAATCGGTGGGTGCAATCTCCAGAATGCGTACACTTGCTGCATACGCTTTGCCGCCTGCCTGTTCTACCAGCAGGCTCATGGGGTTGGCTTCGTACATCAGGCGCAGTTTGCCTGCTTGCTCGGGGTTGCGCGTGTCTTGCGGGTACATAAAGGTGCCGCCACGGGTAAGTACACGGTGTACATCGGCCACCATGGAGGCTATCCAGCGCATGTTGAAGTTTTTTTCACGCGGGCCGGTTTTGCCTGCAAGCAGTTCGGCAATGTAGCGCTGTACAGGTTCGTGCCAGTGGCGCTGGTTCGACATGTTAATGGCAAACTCGTGCGTGTGTTCGGGGATGCGAATTTGTGCGCTGGTGTGCAGGAAGTGGCCGCTTTTTCTATCCAGTGTAAAGGCGTCTACGCCGTAGCCAAAGGTAAGCACGAGGCTGGTTTGCGGGCCGTACACCACGTACCCTGCTGCAAGTTGCTGCGTGCCTGCCTGCAAAAAGCTGGCGTTGGCAATGGGCCCTGTGCCGGGGTTGGGCAACACGGAAAAAATGGTGCCAATAGACACATTTACATCGATGTTGCTGGAGCCATCCAAAGGGTCGAACAGCACCAGGTAGGGGTGGTGTTCACCATTTTGCACGGGGCAGCAGTCGTTCATTTCTTCAGAGGCCATGCCCGCCACCACACCGGTTGTTAGCAAGGCTTCCAGCAGCATGTCGTTGGCAATAATGTCGAGTTTTTTTTGCGTTTCGCCCTGCACGTTTTCGGTGCCTGCGCTGCCCAGCACACCGCCCAATGCCCCTTGGTGAATGGTGTCGGCAATCAGGGTGCTGGTGTTGGCGAGGCTTTGCAAAAGCGCCGACAGTGGGGCGGTGAGCTGCCCCTTTTCAACAGATTGCGCAAGAAAGGTTTGAAGCGTGGCGTGGTTCATGGTGGTGTTGCTCAAATCGGGTGTTTACGGATTGCCCAAGGCTTTACTGACAATTTCCAGTACGTCTGTGGAAAGCCCCGTGGCGCGGGCTATGGATTGTAAGGCTTCTTTGGCCTTGGTCTGCAAGGGGGCTATGAGCTTGGGCCAGCGGTCCAGGGCGCGGGCAAGGCGGGCGGCCACTTGGGGGTTTAGTGCATCCAGAGCGATGACGTGTTCGGCCCACAATTGGTAGCCTTCGCCGCTGTGGCTGTGAAACACGCTGGGGTTTTGCAGGGCAAAAGCGCCTAGCACCGAGCGTGCGCGGTTGGGGTTTTTGAGGGTGAATGCGGGGTGCTTCAGCAGTGCGCGTATGTGGGCAAGCACTGGGGCATCGCAACTGGCTGGACGCGTGGCTTGCACGGTAAACCATTTGTCGATGGCCAATGCTGCGTGCTGGAATTGTTCGTAGTAGCTTTGCAGGGCCTGGGTGGGGTCTTTACTTTGATGGACCAGTGGCGTGAGTGCGCCTATGGTGTCGGTCATGTTGTTGGCACGCTCAAACTGCTGTTGGGCGGTGGTGGCCGGGTTTTCGGTGCTGCTTATAAAGGCTAGCAGCAGGTTTTTAAGCGCGCGTTGGCCTGCTGCCAGTGCATTGTAAGCATAGGCTTGGGTGTGTTGGCACTGTTGGTAGGTAGATTCCAGCTCGGCGGCAAAGTGCGCGGCCAGCAAATCGCGCAGTGTGCTGCGGGCCCTGTGCAGGCTACCGGGTCTACCAGGCCTTCGCACGCTTCAAAAAGCGTGGCTTCAGCAGGCAGTTGCAGGGCCAGGGCTTTGAACCCATGAGACAAGCCCGCATCGGCAAGCAGGCTGCCAAACACCCGCAGGGCACTTTGTACCGATTCAGATTGCACGCTGCCTTGCTGTGCCAGTAGGTGCAAAATGGCGGTGGTGTAGACCTCTTGGGCGGATCCCAGCGGTTAAAGGGGTCGGAATCGGTACCCGCTAAAAACGAGGCGTTCTTGGCAGGCTGTGCTGGGATGCGCAGCTTACCGGTGCAGAAAACCCGCGCAACAGCGAGGGCACGGCTTTTTCTGCAATGCCGGTAAAGCAGAAACTTTCTGTGGCTTGGGTGAAGTGCAGCACCGTGCCTTGCAGCCGGTGGGTATCGGTTTTCAGGTGCAGGGGCAAGTCGTTGCCCTGCGGGCCTATTAGCCCCAGCCGCACGGGTATTTGGAACGCGGGTTTTTCTGTTTGGCCGGGCGTTGGGGGCGTGTGTTGGGTCAGGGTTAAGGTAAGTTCACCACGCTGTATATCGTGTTGCCAGCTTGCGCCAAGGTGGGGCGTGCCCGCATGGGCATACCAATGGCGGAATTGTTGCAGGTTGGCTGCGGGGGTGGTTTCTTGCAGGGCGCATTCCATGGCGGCTACAAAATCGTCGCAGGTTACGGCCTGGCCATCGTGGCGTTCGAAGTAAATTTGCATGCCACGCTGAAAGGCGGTTTCGCCCAGCAAGGTGTGCTGCATGCGGATGACTTCGGCCCCTTTTTCGTAGACGGTAATGGTGTAGAAGTTGTTGATTTCCTGATAGCTGTCGGGCCGAATGGGGTGAGCCATGGGGCCTGAGTCTTCGGGAAACTGGTGTGCGCGCAGCACTTTGACGTCATCAATGCGCTTAACCGCACGGGCCGATGCGGCTTGCTGGGCATTCAAGCCATGGGCCAGCATGTCGCTGGTGAATTCCTGGTCGCGAAACACGGTCAGGCCTTCTTTGAGCGAAAGCTGAAACCAGTCGCGGCAAGTAACGCGGTTGCCTGTCCAGTTGTGAAAGTATTCGTGGCCGACCACGCTTTCTACGTGCTCAAAATCGGTGTCGGTGGCCAGTTGCGGATTGGCGAACACAAACCTGGTGTTGAAAATGTTCAGTCCTTTGTTTTCCATGGCGCCCATGTTGAAATCGGCGGTGGCCACAATCATGAAGCGATCTAAATCGAGATCCAGTCCAAAGCGGGAGTTGTCCCAGGCAATGGCGCGTTTCAGGCTTTGCATGGCGAAGTCGGTTTTGTCGAGGTTGCCGGGCTCTACCCACACTTGCAGCAGTGCTTCCTTGCCGTTGCGTTTGGTGAGGGTTTCTTCCTGGCACACAAAATTGCCAGCCACCAGTGCGAACAGGTAGGCAGGCTTTGGAAAGGGGTCTTCCCAGGTGGTTTGGTGCTGGCCGTTTGGCAGGTCAGATTGGCTTATCAGGTTGCCATTTGAAAGCAGAACCGGAAAGTCGCGTTTGCTGGCAATCAGTTTGACGGTAAAACGCGAGAGCACATCGGGCCGGTCGGCAAAGTAGGTAATGCGCCTGAAACCCTGGGCTTCGCATTGGGTAAAAAAGTTGCCGTTCGATACATACAACCCTTCAAGCCGGGTGTTGCTGGCGGGTTGGTTGGCCACCTGAATACCCAGCACACCGCTTGCGCCGGGGTTGTGAATGGTGAGTTGGGTGTCGGTTTGGGTGTAATCGGCGGGGGTTAATTCTGTGCCGTTCAGTGTTACGCCCAGCAATTGCAGGTCTTCGCCTTCCAGCACCAGTGGGGGCGGGTTCGCCGCGTCGTTGGTTCTGCTGCCAAAGTGCAGTGTGCTGCCAACTACCGTGCGTGCGGGTTGCAAGTCAAATACCAGTTCTGTGCGGTTAATGGCGTAGTGTGGTGGCTGGTAATCGGAGCGCAGGTAGGTGATTGGGGCTTGGGCGTCTCGCATGGGTTTCCTTTCAGGAATGGTTGTGCGTGCAATCAGGGCCGTGGGTGTGCCCGGCAGGGTGCTGTGCATGCGTGTGATCGTGGTCACAGCATTCGTGGTGGGCCAGTTCGGGCACGCTGATTTCAACAAACGGCGCGGTGGTGGTGGTAAAGGAGAGCCCGTAGTGTTCTAAAAAGTGCTGGCATTCATGACTGGCAATCAGCAGTGCGGCCTGGCTGGTAAGTTGCACAGGCCAGCTTTGCAAACCGGCCACATGCACCATTTCTTCAAAGCGTACCTGGCCGCGCTGCACGCACAGCAGTTCTTCGGGCTTGGCTTGCACAATGGCCCAGTCGTTGTTGGGCGAAAGCAGTTTGTCACCCACCTCTACTGCATCGTGTACGTGGCATGCCAGCGTGCTGCCATCGGTGGCGGTCAGGCTGTGTGGCAGCGCCTGGCGTTCGTCAAAGGTAAGCGCAACGGTTTTGGCATGACTCAGCAGCGCTTGAGCCACTCTTTTAGAGGCGGGTATTGCTTTGTTGAATACACTGCCTTCGGTGTGGTTTTCGTGTTTCATATGAATCGCTTGTGAGGTTGGTGCAGTGCCCGGGCAAAGGGGCCATCACCAGGTTGCAATGCGCAGTAACTGGTTGTACTTAATCCCGGAAGTTTTCGAAATCCAGCGGGGTGTCGTCTACATTTTTTTTAAGGTGGGCAATAGCGGCTTGCAGGTCATCGCGCTTGGCGCCTTGCACTCGCACGGTATCGCCCTGAATGCTGGCCTGTACTTTTATCTTGGTGTCCTTGATTTCTTTTACGATTTGCTTGGCGAGGTCTTTGTCGAGCCCTTCTTTGAGGGTGACCAGCTGTTTGAGCTTGTCGCCCGATATTTTTTCTTTTTTGTCGAATGTGAGGTAGCGCACATCCAGATTGCGCTTGGCGCATTTGCTGCGCAGTACATCGGCTACCTGGTCCAGCTTGAAGTCGTCGTCGGCGTATATCCAAAGGCCGCCCTCGGTGTGCTCAATGCGGGCATCGCTGCCTTTGAAGTCGAACCGGTTGGCTATTTCTTTGTTGGCTTGATCCACCGCATTGCGAAGTTCGATTAAATCGGGTTTGCAAACTACGTCAAAAGAGGGCATATTCTTCCTTGAATTTCATACACTCCCTCCATTGTAATCAATCCTGCCTCCCTGATGTGCGCCACCCACTGCCTGCCGGACGTAAACCTGCAACCTCTGCACACCTTCGGTTTGCCGTGTGTGGCCAGCCGTGTGTGCGTGCTGCGCAACCACGCCGACATTGCTGCCTTGGTGCACAGCACCCGCACAGGCCAGCAACCTTTGTTGCTTGGCGAGGGCAGCAACACCGTGTTTCTGGCCCCCACCTATGAAGGCACGGTGTGGCAAGTTGCGTTAAAGGGCAG
>JAAURO010000142.1 GCA_012032215.1 Limnobacter sp. | reverse complement strand
GAACCGGCCGTTTCACGGACCATCGCTCGCGACACCTCCGGCTCGACCCTCGCAGCTTGTCATACATGGCCTTGACGGTCACCCCGACCTGCTCGCGGTGGCCGAAGCGGTGAACGACATGCTCAAGGCCATTTCCGCAAGCCTGTTGATGGAACAGGTGCTTGCCCCGCGCTATGAGTTCACGCCAAGAAACATCGGCCCGAAGGATGGTTTCGATTACGGCGAGGAAGGCTACAAGGACGGCGGCCACAATCTCGGGGTCAACAAGGACACCGGCCAGATTCACGTCGAGATCAACGGACTGACAACGCCGCAAAGCCCGGAGGCCACGCGCATCTGCAAGGAAGACTTGAACGAAGTCGTCACCAATTTCTTGCAGGACAAGATCGCCCTGGAGCGCGGCCTGTTCGACAAAGAAAACACTCTGCCCGAAGAGCTGACCCAATTACGCATGGGGAAAATCGTGCGCGAACGTTACCCGGACTTGAGCGAGACCGACCAGGAGGCCATCCGACAACACGCCATCGCCGCCATGAACATCACGCAGCAGGCCAAGCTGGTGTTGGCCCAGGCGGATGCCAACGGCAGTGGCACGGTACAAAGCAATACGGCCTTGCTGGATGGCGTGCGCAAGTTCGTCAATGTGCGTGACCTGGACATCGACCTGATCGACCGCATCAATCCCTTCGATGCCGCCTATGCGGTGCTGGCGAAAGCGATGGATGAGAAATCGCTGCGCCAGGTGCAGGCCAGCATTGCCGCCAAGAAGGTGAACATTCCCGAAGACGAAGCCCGCGAGCTGGCAAGACGCGCCTTGCAGTTCAAGAACGAGCGTGGCCGCTTGCCAGACATCAATTCCGCAGATGCGTGGGAAAAGCGCATGGCCGAAGGTGTAGCCGCGCTGGCACGTTACCGGGCGCAGGCCAAGACTGCTCAGGCGCAGGGAGAGTCCGGCAATGGCTGAGATGAACGATGACGAACTGTTGGATGCGTTGGGTGTAGAAATTGCCCCGATCAAAGCATCTAGCCGAACCCCACGCGAGGAACGCATCATTGCCGGCTTCGAAGACATCCTCCGCTTCCATCAGACCCACGGCCGCGCCCCGCTGCATGGTGAAGACCGTGACATTTTCGAGCGCCTGTATGCCGTTCGCCTGGACCAGCTACGCAAGTTGCCGGAAGCGCAAACCCTACTGACTGGGCTGGATAGCCCCGGCCTGTTGTCTGGCGCAACAGCGGCCCGTGTAAATGCCGATGCCTTGGACGAAGACGCCTTGCTGGCCGAGCTGGGGGTTGGCGATGAACCTGCCGACCGGAACGACATCACCGTGCTGCGCCATGTACGTTCTCGCGCTGAAAAGCGCGCAGCGGAAGAAATCGCCGACCGCACGCCGTGTACTGACTTTGAGAAGTTCCAACCACTGTTCGAGCAGGTGGAGCGCGAGTTGAAGTCTGGCGTTCGCATAACGCTGCGCTTCGGACGCGATACAAGCATTGTCAGCGGGAACTACTTCATCGTCGGCGGGCAGCTTGCCTATGTGGCTGAAATCGGCGAAACCATCAAGGCCCCGAACGGCGAAAGCGATGCACGTCTGCGCGTCATCTACGCCAACGGCACGGAAAGCAACTTGCTGCGCCGTTCGCTGCAACGGGCACTTTACAAAGACGATACCGGCCGCCGCCTGACCGATCCGGACATGGGGCCGCTGTTTGGCGATGCACCATAGCCTGACGATATTGAAACCGGAACCATCTACGTGCTGCGCAGCCTGTCCAGCCACCCATTCGTCGCCGAGCACCGCGAGCTGATCCACAAGATCGGCGTGACCGGCGGCAAGGTGGAGACCCGCATCGCAGGCGCGGAAAAGGATGCCACCTATCTGCTGGCCGACGTCGAGGTAGTCGCCACCTACAAGCTCCACAACCTGAACCGAACCAGGCTGGAAAACATCTTCCACCGCTTATTCGGCGCAGCACAGCTCGACTTGACCATCGAAGACCGCTTCGGCCATCCGGTCAAGCCGAGGGAATGGTTTCTGGTGCCGCTTCATGTGATTGACGAAGCGGTTCAGCGCATTCGGGATGGGTCGATTACCGATGTGCTCTACGACGCTAAGACAGCCCTGTTGGTCGGCCAAACTGAGTAACGATTGCAACAGGGCGGTGGCAACAGTCCATTATCTGTAGCTACGCGCATTTTGTTTCGGACTATCCCTGGGTAGCGGGCTTTGGCCATGCCGTAGTGTAATGTCGCAATTCCAAAAAAACGCTATACATTCGCTTAAAAAGCTTCAAAGCATTTCGTGATGTGCATTTGAAAGAAATTCCCAACAAAAAAAACTTGTCCCCCTGTTTCGGCTTCTTGTATTATCCGCCTGGCAAAAAACGTCAAAAAAACAGGAACTCCCATGGAACATCCTCAAAACCCAACCCCCACTCCCCAGATTTCCAGCCCGCAGCCACACGCTGCGGCAACTACCCGCACCCTGCAGGTGCAATTCACCGGCAAAGCGGGTGAGTATTTTAAAATCTGGATAGTCAACGTGTTTCTCACCGTTATTACCTTGGGCATTTATTCGGCCTGGGCCAAAGTGCGCAACACACAGTATTTTTACGGCAACACCACCATAGATGGCAGCAGCTTCCAATACACCGCCAAGCCCTTGCAAATCCTTAAAGGCCGCTTGATAGCCTTTGCCTGTCTGCTGGCGTTCTCGCTTGTCGGCGAACTTTCCCCCGCTCTTGGCGCCCCGCTTGGTGTGTTGTTTTTAGGGCTTATACCGTGGGTTCTGGTGCGCTCGCTGACGTTCAACGCCCGCAACACCCTGTACCGCAACGTCCGTTTTAATTTTGTCGGCAAGACGCGTTCGGCTGCATTTGAGCTCTTGCTAATGCCCTTGGCGTCTATGTTCACGCTGGGCCTTTTGTTGCCCTACGTGCTGTGGCGACAACTCCGTTTTGTATTGTCTAACAGCCGGTATGGCACTTCAGCCTTTGAATTTACGGCTGGTGCACGTACCTGCTACTTTATTTTCCTGAAAATGTTGTTGCTGGTACTGCTGGCCGTGGCTTGTTTGCTGGGAACCATTGCATTCGGAGTGGTCTCCGCCCTGGGCGGGGAAGACATGACTGTGCTTTTGCTTTTGTTGGTCGTAGTGACTGTCCTGTCAATCATCGCCGCAGTTGGCTACCAAATCACAGCCTTGTACAATCTACGTTTTAACCACACCCGTCTGGATGGCGTGCAGTTGTCCATGAATCTGAAGGCCATGCGCACCATCTGGATTTACCTCACCAATACTGTGCTTATTCTCGCAAGTTTTGGTTTAATGGTGCCTTGGGCCAAAGTGCGTATGGCGCTTTATCGCGCCAGTTGCGCACAGGTTCATGTTACGGGTTCGCTGGACGCCTTTGTTTCTGGCCAACAAGAAAAAGTCTCTGCATTGGGCGACCAACTTGGCGATGTATTCGACCTCGACTTCTCCATCGTTTAAAGCAGGCAAAACAACAGGCCCGACATGAGCGCACCCATTTCTGGCTGGTGGTATGCTGCTGGCCAATCTAAACGGCAGGCCGCCTGCCTTTACCTGCTTCCCAACGGGTGCTTTTCCGTACGGCTTGTTGCGCAGGGCGCAGATCAGTGCGCTTCATTGGCTGAACCCCTCACCGATCCCGTGCACAGCGGTGCATTTAATGCGCTGCAGGTGGAGCCCCGGCTGGGCAATACCCAGCGCAGGGTGTTTTTCCCAGATGGCGCTCTGTTTGAAACCGCAGACAACAGGGCTTTGGACCGCCATCTTGCGCAGCTCAGCCAAGGTCGCACCGCACGGCTTTTGCATTGGCTGGAAAGCCATTGGATTGCAGTCCTCACCTCGTTCGCATTGCTTTACCTGTTCATGGGGGTATTTTTTTCGCATGGGGTTCCTGCCATTGCCCAAGTAGTTGCCGAGCACATGCCAGAGCGGGCAGTGCAAACGCTAGGCAAGGGCACGCTCGACACGCTGGATAAACTGGTTTTTAAGCCATCTACGCTTCCTGATGCACGACAAAAAGCCCTGCAAGCCACTTTCGCACGCCACACCCGCTCAGTGCACGGCATTTCTCCCAAAATCGAATTTCGTCTCGGCAACCAGATAGGCCCCAACGCCTTGGCCTTGCCAGATGGGCACATCGTATTTACCGATGAACTGGTTAATCTTGCCAAGAATGATCTGGAGCTTGTCGCTATTCTAGGGCACGAAATGGGCCACCTGCAACAGCGCCATTTGTTGCGCAGGCTTGTCCAAAACTCCCTGGGTGCCGGGTTGCTGGTTTTGTTGGTGGGTGATGTTTCTTCGGCCTCGGCGCTGGTGTACGGTTTGCCCGCGGCGCTTCTGGAATTGTCTTTTTCGCGACGGTTTGAACAAGAGGCCGATGATTTTGCCCATGCGTTTATGGTCAAGCAAGGAATCAGCCCCCGCTATTTTGCCGACATCATGCTGCGTCTGCTGGCGCTCGAACAAAATACCGAACACGTCCAAAATGCCGGGCACACCAATGCGCAAGCCGAAGACTCCAAAGCCCAACGAAAATTCCGTGCGTGGTTCTCTACCCACCCAGACATTGCTGAACGCGTGCAGCAGTTTCAGAAATAGGGCTGTACAGGCAGGGTATGCCGCAGTCGCGCGTTTTTTGAGGTTAGTGATCCAGCTTGTTCACCGTTTTTTTAAGAAACCACAAAGCAAGCAAACCGGGCAGGGCAGCAAGGGTGGAGTAAATAAAAAAGTGGCCCCAGCCCACGCTTGCCACCACATACCCAGCGGGTGCTGCCAGGTACACGCGCCCCACCGAGGCCAACGAGGAAAACAAGGCGTACTGTGTGGCCGAAAACCGCAGTGAGCACATAGAGGTAATAAGTGCCACAAAAGCAGCGGTACCCATGCCGCCACACAGGTTTTCTATAAAAAACGGCGGCACCCATGCCCACAATGTCAGGCTCGTACAAAGACAACGCCCAAAACGACAAATTAGACACGCCCTGTGCCACGCCAAACACCATTAAAGAGGCATACAACCCCATTCTTACCATGGCCCAGCCGCCAACAAAGGTGCCCAACAGCGTGGCAACCAGGCTAACTGTTTTGTTAACAGCACCAACCTCGGTAAGCGTAAAACCCAGCCCTCTTAGCAAAAAGGTGGTGGTCAGGCTGCCGGCAAACGCATCACCTACCTTGTACAGCAGAATCAGGCCCAGCAACCACAGGGCGTTTTCTCGGGTCATGAAGTCTTTAAAAGACTCTTTAACAATTACCACTATGCTGGAACGTGCTGCCTTGGCGTGCTCAGACTCATCGCGATGCAAAGCCGGACTAAGGGCTGTAACGCCCGCACCGCAGGCCACAATTGCAGCCATCAGCAAATACGTGCCCTTCCAGCCCAAAAATTCTCCAGCCAAAATAAGTGCCAACCCACCAGAAACCAGCATAGCCACCCGGTAGCCTGTCACGTAGTAAGCGGCACCCAGGCCGCGTTCTTCGGCCGGCAACAAATCGGTGCGGTAGGCATCAATCGCCATGTCTTGCGTGGCCGA
>JAAURO010000141.1 GCA_012032215.1 Limnobacter sp. | reverse complement strand
TGATCCAGGTCTGAAAATCATTCAGGCCGGCAAAGTTGCTGGCGGGACCGAGTTCTCCGAGCCCCGGCCCCATGCCATTGATGGAGGCCAGTATGCCAGTGAGTGCGGCAATGGGCTCCAGGCCCGAAAAAATCAGCAGCATGGTGAGTGTGATGACTGTGAGTCCGTACATCAGCATGAAGGCCAGCACGCCAAAAATAATCTGGTTTTCTACTGGGGTGCCGCTGATGCGCACCGGGTTAACCGCCCTGGGGTGCAGGGTGCGCGCCACTTCCTTGAGTGCCTGTTTGATGAGAATCACTGCCCGCATCATTTTAATGCCGCCGCCCGTAGAGCCTGCCGCAGGGACAAAATACACAGGAAGATCATGAGTAAAGGGGCAAACAGCGGCCACGTGTTGTAATCCGTGTTGGCAAATCCGGTGGTGGAGGCGATAGAAACGGTGTTGAACAGGGCGAAGCGGAAGGCATCGTAAAAGTTGTCGTAGGTGTGGTGGGCGAGCAGGTAGCCGGTGATTAGTAAAACCGAAGCGCCTGTTGCCAGAAAAGTCCAGCGGGCTTCAGGGCACAGGCGGTAGGGGGTGAATGCGCGCTGCCGCCAGGCCAGAAAATGCACCGAGAAGTTGACGGTGGCTATCATCATGAAAACCGATGCCACGGTGTCTATGGCTGGGGAGTTCCAGTAGGCAAAGCTGGCATCGTGCGAGGAAAAGCCGGATGTGGACATGGTGGTGCCGGTGTGCAAAAAGGCATCCAGCCAGCTCATACCGGCCGATTTGAAGCTGAACACACAGGCCAGCGACAGTCCAAAATAAACCAGGTACAGGGCTTTGGCAGTTTCGGTAATGCGGGGGGTGAGTTTGTTGTCTTTGAGTGGACCAGGGGTTTCTGCCTTGAACACCTGCGATCCACCCACACCCAGCAAGGGCAAAATGGCCACGGCCAGCACAATAATACCCATGCCGCCCATCCAGGCCATTTGGCAGCGCCATATATTGATGCTGGCGGGCATGAAGTCCAGCCCGGTAAGCACGGTGCCTCCGGTGGTGGTGATTGCAGATACCGCTTCAAAGTAGGCATCGGTAAAGCTTAAACCGGGAATCGACATTTTAAGTGGTATGCAGCTAAACAGGGGCAGCACCACCCACACCAGGGTAACCAGCAAAAAGCCGTCGCGTGCTTTCATTTCACGCCGGAATGGGCGGGTAAGCACGTGGGCAGAAGCCCCGGCGCCAAGGTAATTAAAAATCCGCTCAAAAAAGGGATGAGGGTGCTTTCTCCGGTGGCCCAGGCGTAGGCGGTGGGCACCAGCATAGTGGCCGAGAACACCGATAAAATCAGGCTGAGCACGGCAATAACCGGAAACAGGCTTTGTTTCATCGGGGGTGCACCTTAGAGAAAGAGGGAGCTGACCGCAAATACCCTTTCGAGCTCGGGAATCTGTTTGCGGTTTTCCAGAAAAACGACTACGTGGTCGTCGGATTGAATGACGGTGTCGTGGTGGGCCATCAGCACTTCTTCGCCGCGCACAATGGCACCGATAACTGCGCCTTTGGGCAGGACAACTTTTTCAATGGTACGGTTGATGACTTTCGAAGAGTTTTCATTGCCGTGGGCAATGATTTCTATGGCTTCGGCCACGCCACGGCGCAGACGGTGCACAGCAACGACATCGCCCCTGCGGATGTGGCGCAGCAATTCGCTGATGGTGGCATTGGAAGGCGCCAGTGCAATGTCGATTTGCCCGCCCTGAACCAAATCGGCGTACACCTTGCGTTGTATGAGTGCGATTACACGCCGTGCCCCCATGCGCTTGGCGAGAAGGGCCGACATGATGTTGTTTTCGTCGTCGTTGGTCAGGGCAATAAAGGTGTCGATGTCTTGTACGTTTTCTTCGTCGAGCAGGTCTTCATCGGTGGCGTCACCGTAAAGCACGAGGGTTTCAGAGGCCAAGCTGCGTGCCAATTCTTCGCAGCGTTTTTGTGGCTTTCGATGACTTTAACCTGGTAGTCTTTTTCCAGTTGCTTGGCCACGCGCAAGCCAATGTTGCCTCCACCGGCAATCATGACTTTGGTAACGGGTTTGCTCATGCGGCGCAGTTCGGCCATTACCGTGCGCACATTTTTGGTGGCGCTGAGAAAAAACACTTCGTCGCCGGGCTGAATCATGGTGTAGCCATCTACGGGAATGTGCCGGTTGTCGCGAAACAGGGCAACAATGCGTACATCGATGTTGGGCAGATGCTTGCGCAGATCTTCTACGGGATGTGAAACCAGCGGGCCGCCATGGTAGGCGCGCACAGAAACCAGGGTCAGGCGGCCTTCTGCGAACTCCAGCACCTGCAGGGCTTCGGGGAACTCAATCAGGCGGTCGATGTGCTCGGTGACGCTTTGTTCGGGGCAAATAATGTAGTCCACGTTAAAGCCGTCTTCGCCCTGCAGATCGGCTTGCTGGGCAAGATCAGGAGAGCGCACGCGGGCAATGCGTTTGGGCACATTGAATAGGGTTTTTGCCAGACGGCAGGCAACCAGGTTGGTTTCGTCGCTGCGGGTAACGGCCACCAGCATGTCGGCGTCTTCAGCGCCAGCTTCTTTGAGTACGGCGGGCAGTATGCCATTGCCAACCACCGTGCGCAGGTCGTGGCGGTTTTGCAGGTTGCTTAACACCTGGGAGTCTGGGTCGATAAGCGTGATGTCGTTGCTTTCGGATACCAGGCTTTCCGCCAGGCTGGCACCCACTCTTCCGGCACCTACAATCAGGATTTTTCATGCGCTTTTTTGTGCTTAAAGTGGTGTTGGTCAAAAGCCGTTTGTGCTTGGTTTGTGCTTAATTTACCGGATTTTGTGCGATTAGCCGTTGGGCTTGCGTGTCGAGCGCCCTACTTCCACGCCCAGTTGCTTGAGCTTGCGGTACAGGTGTGTGCGTTCTATGCCGGTGCGTTCTGCCAGGCGGGTCATGCTGCCGTTCTCAAGTCGCAGGTGGTATTCAAAGTAGATGCGTTCGAAGTGATCACGCACTTCACGCAGGGGTATGTCGAGCTCAAGTGCAGAAAGTTCGTGCAGGGCCAGACTGAGCGGGGTTTCTTCGGCCAGATGACCTGTGCCGCCTTTCCCGCCATCGGCAAGGTTGGGGTGCGTGCCGGAAGCTGCATGTTGCGCGGCCACCAGTGCTTTAGCCGATTTTACCATTTTGCCGCGCGCCAGACCTTTTTCTACGGCGGCAAGCAGTTTTTGCAAGGCAATCGGTTTTTCCAGAAAATCGAGCGCACCAATGCGGGTGGCCTCTACGGCGGTATCAATAGTGGCATGCCCCGACATCATGATGACCGGCATGGTCAAGAGGCCCTTAACGGCCCACTCCTTGAGCAGGGTTACACCATCGGTGTCTGGCATCCAGATGTCGAGCAACACCAAATCCAGATTGACTTCGCTACGGATTGCACGTGCCTGAATGGCGTTTTCTGCCAAATGTACTTCGTGCCCTTCATCGCCGAGAATTTCAGAGAGCAGTTCACGAATTCCGATTTCATCGTCCACTACGAGTATGGTCGCCATGTGCCTTACGTTCCTTGTTGTGCGGCCTTGTGCTTGTTGTCGCCTGGTTTGGCCTGGGCCAGAAACACCGGAAAGGTGATTTCTACTACGGCACCCGCTACTGTGCCGTTGTCGTTCAGCCGATTTTTCAACTGGATTCTGGCTTTGTGCTCGTCTGCAATTTTGCGCACAATTGCCAGCCCCAGACCGGTTCCCTTTGTTTTACTGGTGACATAAGGTTCAAAAGCCCTGGCCAGCAAGTCTTCATTAAATCCGCAACCGTTGTCTGAGACTACCAGCCGTATGCCTATGGGTTTTCCGTGTTCTTCTTCGGGTGCCTGCACGGCTTCCGTTTTTATCTCAATGCGGGGTGCCGATTTTTCTGCGCAGGCATCAGTGGCATTTTGCAACAAATTGTGGATGACTTGGCGCAGTTGAGATGCATCTCCTGCCAATTGGGGCAAGTCTGGTGTCAATTTTAATTCAAAGGGGCTATCCGGGAGCGGTGTTTCGGTGGTGTGGACCCCATACAGGGCCAGCACGTCTTCCACTATTTCATTGAGTCTGATGGGTTTGAGATCGGCCGGTGGCAGGCGCGCGTAGTCGCGAAAGTCGTTTACCAGCTTTTTCAGGTTGTCTACTTGCGCAATGATGGTGCGCGTGGCGCGTTCCAGCATGGTGGCGTCGTGGGGCGCCAGTTTGTCGGCCAGTTTCATTTGCAGGCGTTCGGCGGAAAGCTGAATGGGCGTGAGCGGGTTTTTGATTTCGTGCGCCAGTCTGCGGGCTACTTCGCCCCAGGCTACGGTGCGCTGGGCAGAGATGAGGGCGGTAATATCATCGCACACCAGCACGTAGCCTGCTTTTTCACCGGGCAGATGCGAACCGCGAACCAGTAACGATTTGGGCGTTTTGGAATCAAAAACACGCGGAATTTCCAGTTGCTTTTGCCAGATGCTGTCGGGGCCTTCCAGATCCTGGTGATCGGCCACGCTGGCGCGTATGGCAACGGAAAACCCGGCCAGGCCATCGATGTCGTCCAGAGTCTGGTTGATGTGTTCGCTTAAGGGACGTTCAAAAATGCGCGAAGCACCTTCGTTGAACATTTTCAGGCGCAGTTTGTGGTCCAGCACCAGCACCCCGGCCGACAAGCTGCCCAGCAGGCTTTGCAGAAAATCGTTGTTGCGCGCCAGTTCCGACTGGTTGGCCTTGAGCCTGCGCTGGGCTTCGGACAGCTGTCGGGTCATGGTATTGAACGAGTCGGTGAGTTCCAGCAGTTCATCGTCTGCGTGGGCCACCGGGCGCATGGTTTTGAAATCGCCACGGGCCAGTGCCTTGGTGCCATCGGCCAGCCACAGCAAGGGGGCCGATAGCCGCGAAGACAGCCAGAATGCGGCTGCCATGGACACAAACACGGTTAACAGCAAAGCCAGGGTGAGTGTAATGCCATAAATTTTGCGCAAGCCCGAGCGCGAAAGGGCCAGCTCCTGGTAGTCGCGGTACACGCTTTGTACTTCGTTGGCGAGTTCGGCGAGGTCTTGCGGCACGGGTTGCAGAATTTGCACATAACGCTGGCTGACTTCAAAGCTGGCCAAAGGCGGCGCAACGGGTACCACGGCACGCATGCGCAGGCGGTTTTCGGGGTCGGCGGGGTCGGGTTCTACCTGGGCGTAGGGCCGGGTCATGAGTGCCTGGCGCAGCATAACCGCAGTGGGCAGGCTGGGCAGCAGGGTGTTGAGTTGCCCGCTGGCGTTGCCAATTACTTGCCCGCCTTCGGTCATGAGGGTGAGGTCTTGCACGTTGATGGCATCGCGCAGGCGGGGAAGTTCGAGCAATTGCTGCGAGGGTGTAGAGCGGGAAAGCTCGATGGACACCGATTGCGCCTTGAGGCTGAGGTCATCGAGCAGGCTATCGAGTGCGGTTTGACCCAGTTTGAGGCCAGATTCCAAGGCACCATCTACCCGAAAATCGAACCAGCTGTCGATGCTTTTTGCCAAAAACTGCACCGAAATGAGGTAAAGCACAAAACCGGGAATCAGGCCCATTAATGCAAAC
>JAAURO010000140.1 GCA_012032215.1 Limnobacter sp. | reverse complement strand
ACGCCATCTGACCGACATCAGCGCCACGCACGGCGATCTTCTTGAGCACGTCGTGGGCGAGCGCCGTCGTGATCTTGGAGACCGGCCGGCTGCGAGCTCGGCGTTGAGGTAGCCGAGGACGCGCTCGTTCTTCCTGCGGGTGATCGGAGCCCACGGTTGCTGCGCCGCCCAATCCTTAGCGAGCACCGAGAACACATCCCTGTGGGCGTTGCGCTCCTGCTTTGCGGACGTCGGACGGGTCGACTCCATCGGCCACGAGCTTGCGTGCAGCGTCGCGGCGGTCGCGGGCCTGCTTCAACGACACCTCGGGGTACACGCCGAGCGACAACATGCGCTCGTTCCCCAGATGCGGTAACGGAACCGCCACCATTTTGAGCCGTTCGGCTGCACATGCAGCGCGAGCCCTTTCTCGTCGGGCAGCTTGAATGGCCGCTCCTTCGGTTTGACGTTCTTGATCTGCGTCTCGGTCAACACAGAGTTACCCATACGGGTTTCCGAGTTACCCTGAAGGTTACCCTATGGAGCGGCCGGATTTCCGCGAACTGTCGCGGACTTTGGCGGAAACAAAAACGCCTAATCCCGTGAAGAATTAGGCGTTTATGCTGCCCACCTGGACGTTGGCGGAAGATGAGTGGAGCGGGAAACGAGGCTCGAACTCGCGACCTCAACCTTGGCAAGGTTGCGCTCTACCAACTGAGCTATTCCCGCGTATTTCAGTGGCCCCACCTTGCGAGTGCTGCCGCTGAAAGACCGCAATTATAGCAAGAAAATTAGGCCTGTCAACGCCTTTTGCGGAAAAGATTGAGTATGGTTTCCAAGCCGTTTTTTCTGGTGATTTGTTCTGGCTTTTGTTTCAAAGAGTTGTACTTTTCCCACCCTTTTTGGCGTAGTTCGCAGGCAGGGCATTTGCCGCAGCCAGCACCCCATGCGTGGGTCTGGTTGCGCACCCCCATGTAGCAGGTGTGGGTGTGGGTGTTGATCAGATTTACAAACCATGGCCCGCCCAGTTGCTCGGCCAGTTCGTAGGTTTGGGCTTTGTCTACCCACATCAGCGGGGTTTCAAAGCGGAAATTGCTGTCCATACCCAGATTGGTAGCTACCTGTAGCGCCTTGATAGTGTCCTCGCGGCAGTCCGGGTAACCCGAAAAATCGGTTTGGCACATGCCACCCACCAAGGTTTGCAGGTCGCGCCGGTAGGCAATTGCCGAGGCAATCAGAAAGAAATCAGGTTGCGGCCCGGCACAAAGGTGTTGGGCAGGCCGTTTTCGTTCAGGGCTATTTCCCGTTCTTCGGTAAGCGCACAGTCAGAAATCTGACCCAGCCACGATAAATCAATGATTCGGTCATCGCCCAGTTTGCTACGCCATGCCGGGTTTTTATTCAGCAGCGAATCCATGATGGATTGCCTGCATTCGAGTTCTATGCGGTGGCGTTGCTGGTAATCAAAACCAATGGTTTCGACTCGCTCGAAGTGTTTCAGGGCCCAGGCCAGGCAAACCGTGCTGTCTTGCCCGCCTGAAAAAAGAACCAGGGCAGAATTGTTCATGCTGGGTGCTGTAGCAAAGAGGGATAATCGGGCATTGTAAACCGTTGCAAGCTTTTTTTGGTAAAAGCGGGTTAAAGCAAGCCTAAGCCCCGGTTTTCAAAAAAAACGGCTGGAATGGGGGGCTGCGCATTGAATAGGGAACAAGTCAGCGGTTTTTTTACTAACTATAAGAGACCAATGGTTTTTTTCGTGGGTGGGTTTGTCTGTGGGGCACCCGTTCTGTAGGCTTTTTTGGGGCGTGTCAAATGGGTGTTAATGCTTCTGGTTCTGCGGCATCGGCTGTTTCCTATGGTGCACACAATCGAACCGGATCAGAACGGGACCGCACAGTCAACGGCGATCTGGCCAATATCGTACCCAAAGGGGCTGTGTTTCAGGGGCCGACAGGCGATGAAGACGTAGCTACGTTTACCCTGGATGGAAAACGTTTTACGCAGCGGGTTTTGCCACCAACAGCAGCGGGAAAGTAGAAGAACTGCAGGTGTTTGTCAGCGAAGACGAATACGCCCTTGCTGTGGATGCTGCCTGGCAGCAGGAATCTGTTGAAATACCCATGCCCCCCACCCTTGATTCCCTGGAGCGCCTTTACGACATGGGCATTCTGGTGCGTAGCGATTCCAACTCGAACGAGCTCGTGGTGGCCGATGAATACCGGGCAGCGCCAAGTCCCGGAATTTCTCCCGATGGTTTGCTGACCCCGGTCGAATCAGACCCGGTGGTGGATGTAGGCGCCGTTGAACCGTTGGATTCAGCCACACTGAGCGCCATGGAGGCTGTTGAAAGGACCCCTGTCCAGCAAGAAGGCCTGGCGGTTACAAAGGCAACTTCACCCGCAAAACTGCAGGAAATTGCGACTCTTAACAATGGGGGCAATCCAGTCAGCCTGGAGGTTGCATCGTCTGCCGATGGTGAAAAAGTGGTGGTTGTGCGCAATCAGGCCAACAACGACATTGTTGGCCTGTATGGCCTGAATCCCGACAACACCGTGGGCGAGCAGCTGGAATGGGCAAACCTGTCTCCAGACATGGCCATGGCGATTGCCAACCTCAGCCCAGACGACAATGTGGAGGGCGTGGTTACCCCCGACGGATTTACCTTTATTTCCATTACTTTTATGGGGGCACCACCTGCTACCATACACTGGGGGCCGGATGGCGGGTATCTGGGGCGGCCTTCGTCCGATGACAGCGTAGACGATGTGAAGGGATTGCGTTATTCAGCCACCATCCATGGCGTGGATTACACCTACGAGTTCAGGGAGGAAGAAAACAGTTTTGTCATGACAACCGCCTCCGGGTTTGAAGGCAGGATGCCCCCAGAACCTGTGCCGCAAGACCTTGCAACGGCGCAGTGGACTACCACACCAGTATCTTGAATTAAAGTACTTTGCCAAACGTAATGACGTGATCCATTTCCAGTTTGATGCCAATTGGTTCGCCAATCGCATGGTTGTGGTGGCTGGGCACCAGCGCCATTATGTGTGCTCCGCTGGGTAGTGCCAGGGTGTAAATAAATTCCGCACCCCGGAACGACTTTCGAACCACTCTGGCCTGCAAGGGGCTGGCATCGTCGTGCACAATGTCGTCGGGCCGCACCAGTACATCAAAATGCGGCTGCGCCGGAATTTCTTCATTTGGGCAGGCAATCAGGCCCAGTTCAATGCGCACACCTTGCACATCAGGCACGCCTGGTAAAAACACGCCTTGCCCAATAAAATCGGCCACCATGCGGTTGGTTGGTTCGTGGTATAGCGTGTAGGGTGAACCCCATTGCTGCAATTGGCCGTGGTTCATCACGCCAATGCGGTCGGCCATGGCAAAGGCTTCGTGCTGGTCGTGGGTAACCAGAATGGCTGTCATGCGCTCGGTTTTTAAAATGTGGCGCACTTCCACGGTCAGGCGTTCTTTTAACTCCACATCCAGATTGGAAAAAGGTTCGTCCAGCAAAATCAGCGTGGGTTTGGGCGCAATAGCACGTGCCAAGGCACCCGCTGTTGTTGCCCACCCGATAGCTCGTGCGGAAACCGGCTGGCAAATTCTTCCAGACCGGTTAAAGCCAGAAGCTCGGCAGCGCGTGCAGCACGCGCATGGCGCGAAAGTGTGTGCAAGCCAAATTCAATGTTTTGCCGCACGGTTAAATGCGGAAACAAAGCGTAATCCTGAAACACCACTCCCACTTGGCGCTTTTCTGGAACCTCTACGCGGGTGGGCGAGCTGGCCTGCCTGTCTGCCAGCCAGACGTTGCCTGCAAAGGGCTTTAAAAACCCCGCAATGGCGCGCAACAGGGTGGTTTTTCCGCAACCCGAAGGCCCCAGCAGGCAGGCGATTTCTCCGGCCGGAAGTTCAAATGACACACCTTGCACAGCCAGGTTGGTTGCACCGGGGTAGGCAAGGGCAAGAGAATCAACTCGCAGGGCAGGGGTGTTCATAGGTGCGCTTTTTAAACAGAAAACTAAAGTAAAATGAGTTTGACTTTCATTTTGCCATGAACCGAGGCCCCGATTGTTCGCACCCCGCGCCCGCAGCCAAATTCTGGTCTCCGTGCTTGCCGTTTTACTACTTACACCGTTTGTGTACTTACTCGGACTGTCGGTAAGCCGTGTGTTGGCAGATTCCTCCAATCTGGTGCATCTGGCTTACACCGTGCTGCCTGATTTGTTGTGGCAAACCAGCGTGCTGTGCGCCGGAGTGGCTGTGCTTACCAGCACCATGGGCGTGTTGCCTGCCTGGTGGGTGTCGGCCCACGAGTTTAACGGGCGGCGCTGGCTGGAGTGGGCGTTGCTATTGCCCATGGCTATGCCCAGCTACGTTATTGCCTATGCTTACACCGATGCCTTGCAGTATTCCGGTTGGATTTCTTCAGCTTTGCGCGCGTGGTTTGGAAGCCAGTTCCGCCTGCCTGAAATTCGCTCGCTGGGCGGGGCCATACTGGTGCTCAGCTTTGTGCTGTACCCCTATGTGTATATTATGGCGCGCGCCGCTTTTATGGGCCGAAGCCCTTCATTAACCGATGCCGCCCGCTCGATGGGGCACGGCCCAATCAGCGCTTTTTTGCGGGTGGGCTTGCCCGTAGCCCGGCCAGCGTGGGTGGCTGGTTTGGCGCTGGTGCTGATGGAAACCCTGGCCGAATACGGTGCGCTGAACTACTTCGGTGTACAAACCTTTGCCACGGGCATTTACAAAACCTGGCTTAACCTGGGCGACCGCGACAGCGCTGCCCTGTTGGCCCTCATGCTGCTGGTGCTGGTGCTGGGTTTGCTGGTGGCCGAATCTTCGGCGCGGGGCGATGCCAAGTACTACACCCAGCACAGCAGGGGGCAGAAATTGCAACGCACCCCGCTCAAAGGCTTTACCAAACTGGCCGTGGTGTTTTTTAGCCTCATGCCGTTTGTGTTGGGCTTTGTGCTGCCCGTGGTGTTTTTGCTGGTGCTGGTGGCCGGGCCGATTCCCTGCTGGTGCACTGGCAAAACAGCCTGCAATGGGCACTGCGCTCTGCTGCGCTGGCTGTGTGGCCGCAGCCGTGGCCTTGGTGGTGGCCGTGTTTTGTCGTATGTGAAACGGCAAAACCCGGTTGGTGGGTAAGTGCCGTGCACCGCATGGTGTCGCTGGGCTATGGCGTGCCCGGGGCTATTTTGGCCATCGGCATTTTGTTGCCTGTGTCGCAGCTCGATGCCTTTACCTATTCATTGGGCTGGAACTGGATGCCCGCAGTCACCGGCAGCGTGCTGACTTTGGTGTATGCCTACAGCGTGCGTTTTACCTCGGCCGCCTTGCAAGCCGTAGATTCCGGTTTGCAGCAAATCACGCCCAGCATTGATGACTCTGCCCGCGTGCTCGGCTGCACCACGCGCCAAGTGCTCTGGAAAGTACATCTGCCGATTTTAAAAAGTGCCATGGCTACGGGTGTGCTGTTGGTAATCGTAGATGTTGTGAAAGAACTGCCCGCCACCCTGGTGTTGCGCCCCTTCGACTTCGACACTCTGGCGGTGGTTACTTACCAGTTTGCTGCCGATGAACGCCTGACCGAAGCTGCCATACCCGCACTGATGATTGTGGCTGTGGCTTTGGTGCCAGTGCTGTTGCTGGTTCGGCAGGG
>JAAURO010000139.1 GCA_012032215.1 Limnobacter sp. | reverse complement strand
ACAAGCGACAAAGCGGTGCGGTGAAAACGCGATTCACGGTTTCGAACAGTCCTCGAACCCGGGGCATGCAAGCGCGGGTTTGGGGTGAAAAGGCGATCAAAGTGTGTTTGAGCGAAACCAGGCCAAGCCGGGCTTGGGGCGAAAAGGCGATACAGAAGCAGCAAGGCGGTGCAAAAGCGGAGTTACTGTGAAAATTTTCTCAGGGTTTCTTGGTACACCAAAGCGTGTGCTCCGCCAATCTCTACTGCGCGGTGCGCCGCTTTTTTGGCTTTTACCGTGTTGCCCAGTGCGCCCCAGGCTTCGGCCAGATTGTTCCAGGCATCGCCAAAATCGGGCTGGGTTTTTACGGCGTTTTGGTATTGAATTACCGCCATCTGTGGTTGCTTGCTTTGCAGCAGGGCGTTGCCAGCACCAAAATAAAACCCGGGGTTCTCGGGCCATTTTGCTGCTGCTTGCAGGTAAGCATGCGCAGCCAGTTCAGCAGAAACACGTTCCATGCCAATTGCCTGTTCCAGCACTTGCTGGATTTGCGCAAATTCGGGCAGGCGTTGCGCAGGCGCGGCCAGCACAAAGCCCCAGTAATTGCTGCGTTGCCAAAGGTGGTTAAACACGCTGGTGCTTAGACGTTGTTCGGCTGTTTCTCCAGAACGCAGAATAAATTCCTGCCGAGGTGCGTCAAAGCCAATCACTACGGCGTAGTGCCACATGGGGAAAATCTCTAGCGACAGGTTTAATAAAAACCAGCACGGGTTTTCCGGAATTCAGACCTGCCAGCACACCTTCAAACCCGGCGGGTACTTGCACAGGCAAAAAACCATTGCGGCGGGCGGCGGTTTGCATTTCAAGTTGCAAACTGCCTTCGCGGCTGGGCAAAAAACGCCTTCCGAAAGGACATCTGGATTGACGGTCTGGCCTGCATGCCCCAGAACGGTGGCCAAGGCAGCAGGGCCGCAGTGGAAAGGTTTTTGCGGATAAAAAGGCACGTTGGCAATGGCCACTGAGTCCTGCGCTTGAAGGAGCGCATTTTGTTGCACATTCAGGTTGCTGCATGCTTGCAATACAACAAGCAGGCCAAGGCAGGCCAGGAAGCGCAGCCGCAAAAGCAAAGGGCAAAGCTGCTTCAACAAAAGCCGGGCATGCACTTGGTTGTTTTTCAGCGTGCTCCACAAAAACCCGGCCATTGTGCGGTGCTTAGCGGACGGAACGGGTAAACGGGAATACTTTGGTCAGGCCAAGAATGTCGGTGACCAGCAAAACAATAAACACCGTAAACAGCAAGCCCAGTGCACCAGCGCCGGCGTGGTGCGTTTTCAATGTGAGCGCCCAGTCGCTGGGCTTCTTCATCGGTCATGCTGTCTACGCGGGCCTTGGCCATGCTGGGGGTGACGCCTTGTTCTGCCAGTGCCGCAACAATGTCTTCGCGGTCAAAGAATTTTTTCAGTTCGCTTCTATCCTGATGCTGCGCCAGGGATTGTTCGGTGCCGATAAGTGCAGCAGAAGCCTGAATAGGCATGAGTGAAGCGGTGAAAGAAATGGCAACAGCCGCGGCAATGCTTTTCATGGTTTTTTTCATGGTTTTTGTTTCCTGTTGAGGGTGTTACTAAAAGAGCTTGAGTACACTGTGGGCAGGTTTAGCACCTGTAGCCCGTTAAATCCGCAGACCAGTGTAACGCGCATGTGCACGAATGGCTGACCCGCACCGCCATTTTCACACGCGGCTGTTTTTAAACAAGGAAATGCAGTGAATCAGAATTCCCCGAATTGTCATCCCAGCAACGCCGAAGAGTCTGATTGCGAAAACATGCCAGTCAACGCGCCCAGCAATGGCTATGAAAAATTGCCGGTTTGGCCACAGGCAGACACGCCCTGTGTTGGTTTTTGCTCAACCAACCTGGGCGACAATGTGTGCATGGGCTGTGGCCGCACGCTGGACGAGGTAGATGGTTGGTTGTTCAAATCCGATGAAGAAAAGGCACGCGTGTGGAAAAGAATTCAAATGGCGGGGGTTGGTTATCGTTGGAATTCTCAGAAGGGTTAGCTCGTTTGCGGGGCTGACCAGTTTTTAAGCAGTAGATTGAAAATACATACTGAACAACTGCTTAAGAAACTTATCCACAGCCGATACCCTTGGTTTTCCCCTTTTTGTGTGGAAAACACCGCACGTTGCCTGTTTGCAGCAGTGGGCGGGGTGCCTTCCCTGTGCCCCTGACCAAGGCGCTTGCAGCTTTGCAAGCAAAGGCGGCGCAGGATTAAATGCTTTTTTCTGCAAAATCCTGATAAAAACCTGGGCGCGCGTTTGTAATTTCATTTATGATGGGAAAAAATGCTGGGCAAAATCTCCGATGTTTCGCAACGTCTCGCCCCCAAAGCAAAAAACAGTTAGGTTTTCTACTGGCCCGTGTCGCGCTTTCGCGCACATGCAGTTTGCCACTCAATCATTTTAAGAGAGTCCGCCTGGATGGAACCCCAGCGCGCAAAGTGCGTACTTGAAGCCGCTTTGTTAACGGCATTGGAACCCCTTGCAAGTAAAGACCTTCAACGTATGTTCGATGGTGCGCTTGAGCTGGGGGTCGTTGAAAGCCTGCTTGTGGAACTGGCTGCCGATTGGCGCGAACGTGGGCTGGAGCTGGTGTGTGTGAAGGCTGGCTGGCGTTTTCAGCGCGCGAGAACTACAAGCGCTACTTGGAAATGGTTAACCCGGAGAAGCCGCCCAAGTACTCCAGAGCTACATTGGAAACGCTGGCTATCGTGGCGTACCGACAGCCTGTTACCCGAGGCGATATCGAAGTAATTCGCGGGGTGACGGTGTCATCTCCAGTCATGAAGGCCCTGGAAGACCGGGGCTGGATAGAAACTGTGGGTCACCGGGAAACACCCGGCAGACCTGCATTGTGGGCAACCACTGCTCAATTTCTGGCCGATTTGAACTTGCCTTCTCTGGCGGATTTACCCGCTCTGGAAGACGATTCTGAAAAGGCTTTGGCCGACAACCTTCAAAGGGTTATCTCCTTTGACCAGGAAACCACCGACAACACGGATGAAGATGAACAAAGAAGAATCGCATAACCTGGACTCCCCGGATACTTTGCAGGCACACTCCGAGAACAATCTTTTTGTTCTGGAACAAGGGCTTGATGCACTTTCCAGCTTCGACAACCCGGAAAATGATGCTTTGCCCAGTGTGGCCGACGACATGGACTGGGAGGAGGTGGTGCGCGAAGTGCAAGGGCTGGATGCCGCCGCGGCCAAACCCGGCAAAAACCGCAGCAAGCTGAATGTGAAGCTGGATCCGGAACTGGCGCCCAAGTTGCACAAGGTACTGGCCGATTCCGGCATGGGTTCGCGGCGCGACATGGAAGAGTTGATTGTGGCTGGCCGTGTGTCGGTCAATGGCGAACCTGCGCACACAGGGCAACGCGTGCTGCCTACCGATGTGGTAAAGGTCAACGGCAAACCGGTTCAGCGCAAAAAAGCGCGGGTTCCGCGCGTACTGATTTACCACAAACCCTCGGGTGAAATTGTGTCTGCCGATGATCCCAAAGGCCGTCCCACGGTGTTTGATGGCTTGCCCAAAGTGTCTAATGCCAAGTGGCTGGCTGTGGGTCGGCTGGATTTCAACACGGAAGGTTTGTTAATTCTCACTACTTCTGGCGATGTGGCCAACCGCCTTATGCACCCCCGCTTTGAGGTGTCGCGCGAATACGCCGTGCGCATTTTGGGAGAGCTGACTCCTGAACACATCAAGCAATGTACCGATGGCATTCAACTGGAAGACGGCCCGGCCCGTTTTCTGTTTGTTGAGCAAGCAGGTGGCGAAGGTGCAAACCGCTGGTACCGGGTAGGGCTGAAAGAAGGCAGGAATCGAGAAGTTCGACGCATGTTTGAATCGCTGGGCTTGACGGTGAGCAGGCTTATTCGCACCCGCTTTGGCGACATCCAGATGCCTTCCAATTTAAAGCGTGGCAAGTGGATGGAAATGGAAACCCTGGAAGCCCTAAGCTATGTGCAATCTCTGGGTGTGCGCGTTGAAGACGCCGCACAAGATGCAGCACACAAACACGCTGGCGGCAAATTGGGCAGAAATGGAGCAAGGGGCGCCCACAAAGGTGCCAACAACGGGCGCAGAAAAAACGCATCCCAGCAACCGCTGGTAGACCCCGGTTTGGCTTTTTCGCAGCCCGGGCAAACGTATTTAACGGTTTCGGGAGCTACCGCTGCGGCGGAACTCAGCAACGAACGAAAGCGCACCTTTTCTTCAGACGCTGGCACAGGCACTGGCAGAGGCCGGTTTGGCAATCATGGAAAGCCGGGCAATGGCAAGTCTGCCAATGGCAATTCGGAACCAGGTTCGGGCCGTGGTCGCTTTGGTGGGGCCAAGTCTGGCAATGGAAATGGCGCAGGCAATGGTACTGGAAATGGAACCGGTCCAGGCAACCGCACGGCCAAACCAGGTGGCGCCAAGGCGGGCAAGTTTATCAAGCAGCGCAATAAAACGCCGAGGTAGTTGCCTGGTGCCTGCTGTGCTTTCTCGCTGGAGCGCTAGTGCTTTCGAACAGTCCTCGGAACCCGGGCGTGCTTGGGGCTAGAAGGCAATGCATACAAGCCAAAGTGTGTTTAAGCGAAACCAGGCCAGCTCGGGTTTGGGGCGAAAAGGCGCTTTACCAAGCGGCAAAGGCGATGCAGTAGCCAAAAAGCGGTGCACAGGCGACAAGGCGATGCCGGTTTAATCGTCTGTGAGCACTTGCTCGATAATTAGCTGAATGGCATCGCCCCCCGTAAAGGTGTCGCGCTCTACCCGGTAGGCTACGGTGCAGCGTGGTGGCAGGCTTTCTGTCGAATTCCAGTGCAAGGCCGTGAATTGCTGGCCTTGCCGTTGCAGCACAAACTTGCTGTGGGTTTCTTTGAGCAAACGGTGTGAAAGCACTTGAAATTCATCGGCAAACAGCGGAGGGGCAAAGCCTTGGCCCCACACCTGCTTTGCCAGTATATCCACATTCCTGGCGTGTAGTTGGTCTGGCGGAAACGACCCATCGGTGTGCACCACGCGGGTAAACACGGCGTCATCGGCAAACTCGGCCACTGCTTGGGCAAATTCCTGTTTAAACGGCTCCAGCCCTTCGGCGCGCAGGGTAAGCCCGGCGGCCATGGCGTGCCCGCCAAACTTGGGCATGTAGCCCTCTGGCAGCCGTTTGCTGACTAAATCCAGAACATCGCGCAAGTGAATGCCGGGAATAGACCGTCCACTGCCGCGCCAGGTGCCGTCTTCGGCCAAGGCCATGGCAATGGTGGGGCGGTACAGCCTGTCTTTCAGGCGCGATGCCAATATACCCACCACGCCCTGGTGCCAGCTTTCGTGCGCCACCACCATGCCAGCGGCGGGTTCGCTTTGCAAAAACTGCTCGATGTCGGCCAAGGCATCTTTGTTCATGTCCTGCTCGATTTGCCTGCGCTGGGCATTCATTTCGCCCAGTTGGCGTGCCAGTTGGCTGGCGGTTTGCAAGTCGTTGGCCAAGAGGCATTGCACGCCGAGGTTCATGTCGGCCAGTCGGCCAGCAGCGTTTAACCTGGGGCCTAATACAAAGCCGAGGTCGGTGGCGTTGGTGTGTCGGGCATCGCGGCCAGCTTCTAGGTACAAGGCGTAAATGCCGGTGTGGGC
>JAAURO010000138.1 GCA_012032215.1 Limnobacter sp. | reverse complement strand
CTTCACGAAGTCCTCGAAACAATCGCGCGTGCGTGTGTAACGGTGCGGTTGAAAGGCCAGTACCAAGCGCTTATCAGGATATGCACCACGCGCTGCTTCCAGGGTGGCTTGCATTTCTACGGGGTGATGGCCATAGTCGTCGATGAGCAAAAATTGCCCGCCAGTTCTGGCAGGCAATACTCCGTAGTTCTGAAACCTGCGCCCTACGCCTTTAAACTGCGCAAGCGCCTGAACAATGGCTTCATCAGGCACACCCACTTCGGTGGCAACGGCAATGGCAGCCAAGGCATTGCAGACATTGTGCTCGCCGGGCAGGTTGAGAGTAATCTGCAAATCGGGCTCGCCCTCGCGGCGCACTTTGAACAGCATTTGCCCGGAATGTGCCACCACATCCAAAGCCCGAACCTGTGCACCTTCGTTCAGGCCGTAAGTCAGCAAGGGCTTGGACACCAGGGGAAGAATTTCCCTCACGCAGGCATCGTCGGTGCACACGGCGGCAATGCCGTAAAACGGCAAGCGCTGAACAAACTCCACGAAGGCTTGCTTCAAGCGTGTGAAGTCGTGCCCGTAGGTTTCCATGTGGTCGGCGTCGATGTTGGTAATAACCGCCAGTACTGGCGTAAGGTTTAAGAAAGAGGCATCGGACTCGTCGGCCTCTACCACCATGAATTCGCCAGTGCCCAGCCGGGCGTTGGCTCCAGCAGAGTTCAATCTGCCGCCAATCACGAAAGTGGGGTCGAGGTGGCCTTCGGCCAGTATGCTGGCAATCAGGCTGGTGGTGGTGGTTTTGCCATGAGTACCAGCCACTGCGATGCCTTGTTTAAGGCGCATGAGTTCGGCCAACATGACCGCACGCGGCACCACGGGCACCCGGTTCACACGGGCGGCCAGCACTTCGGGGTTACTGTTGCCAACAGCAGTAGAGGTAACCAGCGCATCTGCGCCTTTGATTTGCGCGGCATCGTGTCCGTAATACACCGTTGCCCCCAGGTTCACCAAACGGCGCGTAACAGCCGATTCGGCCAAATCAGAGCCGCTGACCCGATAACCCAGATTAAGCAAAACCTCGGCAATTCCGCTCATGCCCGAGCCACCTATGCCTACAAAGTGAACCTGTTTAACCTTGTGCTTCATGTTTGACTACCTGTTCTAACTGCTTTATGACTTCCCGCGTGGATTCGGGTTTTGCCAATTCATGGGATTTTTGTGCCATAGCAAGACACTGCCCTCGGGTAAGCCCCTCCAGCCAAGAGGCCAGACAACCAGCGTCCAGTTCGTGCTGGGCACGCATCCAGGCGGCACCTGCATCTACCAGGAAGCGTGCGTTGTGGGTTTGGTGGTCGTCTACCGCATGCGGGAACGGCACAAAAAACGCCGCACAGCCCACCGCTGCAATTTCTGCAACGGTCATGGCACCAGCCCGGCACAGTACAACATCGGCCTGTGCCAAAGCCTGCCCCATGTCTTCGATAAACCCCACCGTATCAGCTTGTACCTGTGCATGCTGATAGGCCACCTGCAAAACTTCCAGGTGCTTGCTGCCCGATTGGTGGGTTATCAGGGGCCGAAGCTGCGGGGGCATTAACGCCACCGCTTTGGGCACCAGTTCGTTGAGAAAGCTTGCCCCCAAACTGCCACCAACCACCAACAGCCGCAAAGACCCCTCCCGGCTTTCAAAACGCACGGCAGGTGGCAACATGCCACACAATGCCTGATTAACCGGATTGCCAACCCACACGCCGCCAGGCAAAGCACCCGGAAACGCCACCAGTTTGCACCGCGCCAGCCGGGCCAACACCTTGTTGGTTAGCCCGGCAATGCTGTTTTGCTCGTGCACCACCAACGGAATATTTAGCAGGCCTGCCATGATACCGATTGGAAAGGCCACATAACCGCCCATACCTAAAACCACATCGGGTTTTTGTGTTCTGAGAATGTTCAGGCTTTGGCCAAGTGCGCGCAGCAAACGCGCAGGCATCAGCAACTGCTGCACAAGCCCCTTCCCCCTGAAGCCGGAAAACCGCAAGGGGTAAAAAGCAATATTGGCCTGGGCGACCAGCCGGCCTTCCATGGCATCGGGATCACCGGCCCACTTTACGCACCAGCCGGTTGCCTCAAGCTGCCTGGCAACAGCAAGCCCCGGCACGATGTGTCCGCCGGTTCCGCCCGCTACAATCAGTGCTGTGCGCTGCTTCATTACACACCTCCGCCACGCATAAGCACGCGGTTTTCGTAACCCACACGCAGCACCAACGCCAGTGCAATGCAATTGGCCAAAATGCCAGAACCGCCATAACTCATTAGAGGCAAAGTTAAACCCTTGGTAGGCAGCAGCCCCACATTCACACCCATGTTGACAAAGCTTTGCACGGCAATCCAGACGCCCACACCTTTGGCTACAAGACCGGCAAATATGCGTTCCAAAACCATGGCCTGCTGGCCAATCAGAAAACACCGCTGTACCAGAACCACAAAAAGCAGAATCACCACGGCCACGCCCACAAAGCCGAGCTCTTCGCCTATTACGGCCAGCAGAAAATCGGTGTGCGCCTCTGGCAGGTAATGCAGTTTTTCCAGGCTACCGCCCAAACCCACACCAAACAGCTCGCCCCGACCAAAGGCAATCAGTGAATGTGAAAGCTGGTAGGCCTTGTTCAAGGCGTTGTCACCGCTCCAGGGGTCCAGGTAGGCCAAAAAACGGGCACGACGGTAGTCGCTAAAAAGAATCATGGCTGCAAAGGCCATACAAAGCCCGCCCGACAGACTGAAAAACACCTTGGCGTTGATACCCCCCAAAAACAGAATGCCGAACACAATAGCCACAATCACGATAAACGCGCCCATATCGGGCTCAAGCAACAGCAAAGTGCCCACCAAAAACATGGCCACCAGCATGGGCAAAATAATTTTGCCAAAGCGCTGCATGAACGCCTGCTTGCGCACGGCGTAATCAGCGGCGTACAGCACGGCAAACACTTTCATGAATTCAGAAGGCTGCACATTAATCAGCACCAAGGGCAACCAGCGCCTGGCACCGTTTACCTCGCGGCCAATTCCGGGAACCAGCACCAACGCAAGCATCGCAATACCCACCGTAAACAGAATGGGTGCGGTTTGTTGCCACATTTTAACGGGCACCTGAAAAAGCGCCAGAGCAACCACACCTCCCATTGCCATGGAAAAAGCGTGGCGGTACAAAAAATGGGTTTGGCTGTAGCTGGCATACTTGGAAGAATCGGGCAGTGCAACCGTGGCGCTATACACCATAATCAACCCAATAAACAACAGGCTTAAACTGCTCCACACCAGCCATTGATCGATGGTATCGCCCGCAACCTGTTCGCGCACTTCGTGCGCCCCTGTATAGCCACCACCCACCGAGGCAGGAATCAGGTTTTGGGGAATGCGGTGGTTGTCGTGTCGGCGGCGAAAGGGCTTTAGCATACCTGGCCCCTATCAAGCGCCAGTGCGTGCACTGCGTGCACGAAAGCCTCTGCGCGGTGTTCGTAATTGCGAAACATATCCAGGCTGGCACAAGCAGGGCTTAGCAAAATGGCATCGCCTGCGCTTGCCATGCCATGGGCAAGTTCTACGGCATGCTGCATGGATTGCGCCCGGTGCAAAGCCACCCGGCTTGGCTGCAAGGCCCTTTCCAGCAACGGTGCATCCTGGCCTATAAGCACCACCGCCTTGCAATGCTGCGCCACCGCTTCGCACAAGGGCGAGAAATCCTGCCCCTTGCCCTGCCCGCCGGCAATCAAAATCAGTGGACGTGTCAAACCATTAATGGCGGCCAGTGTGGCGCCCACGTTAGTGCCCTTGCTGTCGTCGAGATACAGCACATCATCAAGCACCCGCACTGGCTGCACGCGGTGCGGTTCGCCTGCGTAAGCGCGCAAGCCGTGCAACATGCCCGCCATGCCCAAACCAATGGCCTGGCCCAAGGCCAACGCAGCCAAGGCATTTGCTACGTTGTGTAATCCCTGAATATGCAGAGCATCTACGGGCATAAGGTGTTTAATGCCCACCTCTTCTGCTTCCCGTACTTTGCCGCGCACCAGCTTGGCCTCGCTGGTAGCATAAGCGTGCGACAACCACGCAATGCCTCCCTCGCGATCCAGCCCAAACTCCCCCGGCCCACCCGGCGCCCCAAGCCAAAAGTCAGCAGACGCTCAGGGAGCAACTGCCCTCCCCTGACAACATCCCCATGACCTGCGGATCATCGCGATTGGCCACCGCCACTTTGGCGCCTGCGTAAATGCGGGCTTTGTCCTGCAGGTATTCCTGAGCACTGGCATGCCAGTCCAGGTGGTCTTCCGACACATTCAACACCGTGCTGGCATCGCACTGCAAGCGGCTTGTCCAGTGCAATTGAAAACTCGAAAGTTCCAGCACCCACACCTGCGGCAACGCATTGTTCTGCAGGGCTTCTCTAAGCGCATCCAGCGCAGAGGGGCTGATATTTCCGCATGCCACGGCCGTGCAACCAGCCTGCCTGGCAAGCAGCTCAAGCAAACGGGTGGTGGTGGTTTTGCCGTTGGTGCCGTAATGCCTGCAAGTTTGGCACGTAGCCAGTAGCTGCGCGCAAAGCTGCCAGCGCATCGGCGAACACATCCAGCTCGGAATCGCAGGGCGTACCGTGCTCGCGGGCCTTGTCCAGCACCGCCGACAACACAGCGTGCGTGGGCGGCAATCCGGGCGACAGTAGCACCTGATCAAACCGCCAATCGAGTTGCCCTACCGAAGAAACCAACTGCACCGGTGGCTGCAATTCTTGTAGCTGAGCCAATCCGGGCGGGGCATCGCGTGAATCCAGGACCACCAGCTCGCCACCTTGCGCATGAACCCAACGCGCGCAGGCCAGCCCAGACTCCCCAAGCCCAACCACCAGCACCCGTTGTTCACAAAAGCCCTTGCATCACACTTTCAACCTTCTTCAACGCAGTTTGAGCGTAGACAACCCAACAAGCACCAAAATCATGGTGACAATCCAGAACCGCACCACGACCTGGGTTTCTTTCCAACCGCTCAGCTCGTAATGGTGGTGCAGCGGCGCCATGCGGAACACGCGCTTGCCCCCGAATACTTGAAATACAGCACTTGAATCATGACGGACAGGGTTTCTGCCACAAACACGCCGCCCATAATAAACAGCACTACTTCCTGCCGCACAATAATGGCCACCGTGCCCAAAGCACCGCCGAGCGCCAAGGCCCCCACATCGCCCATAAACACCTGCGCCGGGTACGCGTTAAACCACAAAAAAGCCAAACCCGCACCGGCCATAGCCGCCAAAAACACGGTGAGCTCGCCTGCGCCCGGTATGTACGGCAGCAACAGGTATTTGGAATACACGCTGTTGCCGGCCACATAGGCAAAAATGGCCAGGGCCGAAGCCACCATGACAGTAGGCATAATGGCCAGGCCATCCAGGCCATCGGTTAAGTTGACTGCGTTGCTGGTGCCCACAATCACAAAATACGAAAGCGCCACAAACCCCCACACGCCAAGCGGGTAGCTGATGGACTTGAAAAACGGCACAATGAGATCAGTCTGGGCAGGCAGACTCATTGTCAGGCCGCTGTCTATCCAGCGTCGAACAATATCGGTTATTTGTTCGCCACTTTGCGCAGACACGGCAAAGGCCAGATAAACGCAGCAACCAGACCAATCA
>JAAURO010000137.1 GCA_012032215.1 Limnobacter sp. | reverse complement strand
AGCTGATGCGTTTCACCACCCTGTTGGCGGTGCCCGCGGTGGCCCTGGGGCCTGTGGTTGTGGCTGGGCTACGGCATCGGCCTGGGGTGCTGACCAGGGCTGGATGCACGCCAAGCTCGCTCTGGTGCTGCTCATCCTGGGCTACCACCACGCCGTGCGGCCTGATGCTCAAGCGCTTCCAGCACGGTGTGAATCGGCGCGGCCATCGTCTGGTAGTCGTAGCGGATGGCGATGGCCAGCTCCGTGGGGTTGGTCACCACCACGTCGGCGGTCGGCACCGCCGCCATCATGCGTTTGCGCGCGGCTTCGCGCTGCATGGCGCGTATTTTGCCTTTCAGGTGAGGATCGCCCTCGCTTTCCTTGCTTTCGCGCTTGAGTTCTTCCAGGTTCATACGCAGTTCTTTGTAGTATTTCCACAACTGGTACGGCACATCCAGGGCCACCACGAACAGATACACCACGGAAAGTATGAGGGCATCGTAAATCACAATGCGGGCGGTTTGTATCATGCCTGCTTCCAGGGGCTTGGCTCCCAGTTGGGGAAATTTGTCGATATCGGACATGAGCAGAAAATACCCGGCGATACCCAGTACCACGGTTTTTAAAATGGCCTTGACCAGCTCGGCCAACCCATGCACCGAGAACATATTCTTCAGGCCCTTTAACGGGTTGAGTTTGGAAAACTTGGGTTCCAGCGGTTTGGTAGACCAGTTCAGTCCACCTATGCCCACATTGGCCAAAATGGCTGCCACATACACCATGACAAACAATGGCAATAAAATAATGAAACTGTGTTGGAGCATGTCTATCCAGGCAATGCCCATGCTTTTGGTGTCGAAAGCTTGCTGCCTGTCCAGGGTGAGACCCGCGCGCAAAAGGCCTTCGTATTCGCCTATCAGGTGGCTACCGGAAAGGTACATCAGGGAGATGCCGCCCAGCAGCACTACGCCACCCGCCAGCTCGCGTGAGCGGGGAACATTGCCGTCTTCACGGGCCTTGCGGATTTTCTGTTCCGAGGCCGCTAAGTCGCGTTCCTGGTCGTCTTCCTGAGCCACGGCAAGTGCAAAGTGGTTGGTAACTTAGCCATTGTGAAACACCGCAAGAAGGAGCTATCCGTGAAACAGGCGGGTGTTTTAAGCGCTGTAATACGTTAGCATGACTGCATGCAGACATTAAATCGCTATGAAACCTGAATTAAATCCAAAGTTTGAGGACGCGCTTAAAAGGCTGGGGGGTGACACGCTGCTGTTGCAGCGCCTGATAGACACTTTTTGCTGCAACTGGAATATTACAAGACTGAACTTGGAAAAACGGTTTCGCAAGCAGACGAACCGGAAGGCCTGAGCCCTGCCCGAAAGAAGGCGCTTAAACACGTGGCGCACCGGATCAGGGGAGCCAGCGCCACGGTGGGCCTGGATGGCCTTGCGAGCCTTACCACCACCCTTGAAAATGCCTGCAATCAGGCTGACGAACCCCGAATTGAATCTGTTACCCGGCAATTGTTGGTGCTTTTGCAGGAAGCACCGGCTGTTTTACGAAACTGGTCGGCACGCTAAGGCAGGCAGCATGGTGCCCAAGCGCAGAGGCCTTGCCAAGCCTTTACAAAACGCTCACAAAGCCTCTTCAAGCAATTCGCGCAGTTCCAGAACCAGCACCAGCAGCCCTTCCCCAGACAAGGTAGCCCCCGCCACACCTTTGGGTTTTACGCCCTCAAGGGGTTTGATCATTACTTCATCTTGCCCGACCAGGGTATCGACTGCCAGGATGCAATGCTTGTTGCCGCTAACGGCCAGCACGCCCACATTACAGCGTTTGGTGCTGGGGCGATTCAGCAGTGTGGCCAGGCTGAGCAGCGGCAGCACCTCACCACGTACCACCAAGGTAGGCTTTTGGTTGACCGTTTGAATTTTATCGTGATCGATGGGAATGATTTCCCGAACACACGAAAGCGGCAAGGAGTAAATCTGCTCCTCCAGCTTCAGCATGAGTACCGGCAAAATAGCCAGTGTAAGCGGCAGCAAAATGGTGATTTTTGATCCCGCTTCAGGCTCGGATTCAATTTCAATGCGGCCATTCAAACGCTGGATATTGGTTTTAACCACGTCCATTCCCACACCGCGTCCAGAAATGCTGGATATTTCATCCTTGGTGGAAAAGCCTGGCAGAAAAATAAGGTGCAGGCATTCGGCAGGACTGAGCTGCCCTGCTTCCTCGGCGCTGATAAGCCCTTTGGCTACGGCTTTGTCGCGAATTACCTCAGGCGTCATGCCTTTGCCATCGTCCTTGATTTCGATCACGATGTGATCGCCCGTCTGGCAAGCCGACAAACTGACCGTTCCCTTGGTGGGCTTGCCTTTGGCCTTGCGCTCTTCAATGGTTTCGATGCCATGGTCTACCGAGTTACGCACCAGGTGCACGAGCGGATCGTTGAGTTCTTCCAGAATAGTTTTGTCGACTTCGGTTTCTGCACCGGAAATCACCAGCTCTACGTCTTTGCCCAACTGGCGGGAAACATCGCGTGCCAAGCGGCTGTACTTCTGGAATACCCGGCCCACGGGCTGCATACGCGCTTTCATAACGGCGGCCTGCAAATCCGACACCAGCATGTCCAGCTGGTTCACCACGGTGTCCAGGGTTTTAATGGTGTCTTCGCTGCGCTCGCCTCGGGCTATGTTTTCATAAATGCAATTCAAGCGGTTTTTGGTGAGGCCAATTTCACCACTCAGGTTCAGTATTTGGTCAAAGCGTGCGGTGTCCACACGAATGGTCGAGTTTTCTGCAACCGGTGCGCCGGCTGCTTTGGGCTTGGGTTTGCGCGCAGCTTCTGTGGCAGAAGTAGCCTCCGCGCCACTGGGCGCGGCGGCTTGGGCAGCGGCAGGGCGAGTCACTGCGGCCGCCTGCTTGGACAGCGCCTGGGTTGCCATGTCCGTGGTTAATTTGGCTTGCACGGACTCTTTGGGCGCTTGGCCAACCGCGGCTTCGTACAGGGCAGGCCAATCCAGTTCAGAATCGTCTGCGGCAGTTGCCGGGCTTGCGGCGGTGCTTTGCTGCGCAGGGGCAGCTTCGGCGGGTAGCTCTTCAGTTGCCGGTTCTGCAACAGAGGCTTGCGGAGCCGCTTGGGCAGGCTCAGCCGACGAGGCAATTTCTTGCGAACGGCCTTCAATCGCTTTGTCGAGGTTTTGCAAAAGCAGATCGGGCGAGGCATCGGGCTGGTGACCATTGTGCATTTCACCAAACATGCGGTGCACTTCACCGGTGGCCTCCATGATGACATCCATCATTTCAGAAGTCAGCACCAACTCGCGCGAGCGCAGTTTGTCAAACAGGTTTTCTGTTTTGTGGCAAAGCTCCACAAGCGACTTGGCTTCCAGAAAACCCGCCCCACCCTTGATGGTATGGAAGCCGCGAAACACGGTATTCAACAAATTGCCGTCTTCGGGGCTTTGCTCCAGTTCAACCAGTTTGCTGTCGACGTCTTCCAGCAACTCGCCGGCTTCGGTCAGGAAGTCGTGCAGCAGTTCGACGTCAGAAAATGCGTTCATTGTGTTCTCCTGCCAGCACTGGCATGTTGTTAACTCGTGGTCTCAGAACCCCAGGCTTTCCAGCAAATCATCCACCTGGCTCTGATCGCTGCATACATCGGTACGGCCTTCTGCATTCATGGCAGGGCCAGTCAGCCAGGCAACTTCCACCTGCTTGCGCTGTTCTTCAGGCGTGGTGTCAATAAGCAGCTGCACCAGTTGCTCTTCCATGCTTTGCGCCATGGTGGCAATGCGGTTCACCACCTGGCCGGTGAGGTCGTGGAAATCTTGTGCCATCATGATTTCGGTCAGGTTGCTGCCCATCACGGCAGAGGTTGAAATCACCTCCTTGGCAAAACCCTGGCTGGCACGCGCATGCTGCTTGAACTCTTCCAGGCTCATTTCGTGGTTAAAAAGCCTTTCCCAGTTTTGCTCCATTTGCCGGGCTTTGGCCGCCAAGTCATCGTTGGCCTGCTGAAGCACTTCAACGGTGGCCAGCACTTTATCCGCTGCCTGGCCGGTAAGGTTGGCAATGTAGCTTAGACGGGCGCGGGCATCGGGCAGATCGTGCACCGCGTTTTCCACGCTCTTGTCGTAACCAAGTTCGCGCAGTGTGTCGTGCAGCTTGCGGGTTAAAGAACCCACTTTCTGAAACACATCCTTGGGTTCGTCGTCACCCGCCTTTTCTTCTTGCGCAACCGCATCGCCCTCAACCGATGTCGCCTCTTCTGTGGCTGCTGGCTGCGCATTTTCGGTAGCAGGCGCGTCATCCCACACTTTTTGATCGGCAATTTCGTTGAACAACGCTTCCAGTTCGTCGCTGTCGCCGCTTTTCAGGTTGTCAGGGTTCATCCTTTGGACCTCGCAATGGTAAATTAAACAGACATCTTGGCAACAATCTTTACAAGCTTGTCTTCCAGTGTGGCTTTGGTAAATGGCTTCACAATGTAACCATTGGCTCCCATCTGGGCCGCCGTTACAATGTCTTCTTTTTTGGCCTCGGCAGTCACCAGAAGCACCGGCAAGTGCTTGAGCTCTGGTGATGAACGAATATTTTGCAGCAGCTCAAAACCATTCATATTGGGCATGTTCAAGTCGCTCACCACAAAGTTGAAACTCCCGTTCTGCAACTTGGTCAGGGCTACTGCGCCATCTTCCGCTTCGTCGCAATTGTTGGCGCCAATTTCCTTGAGCAGGTTTCGTACAATTCTTCTCATGGTGGAAAAATCGTCTACCACCAGGATTTTCAGGTCTTCGTAGTTCATGTCAAAAGCTCCTTAGGCGGGTAGCATGGAAGTAACCATGGCGGCAAGCTCTTCGGGGTGGAATTTGCCAACGTAGGCATCCACGCCCACTTGCTGGCCCAGTTTTTTGTTGGCAACTGAAGACAATGACGAATGCATGACCACAGGAATACCCGCAAAGCGGTTGTCTGATTTAATGTTTCTGGTGAGCACATAGCCATCCATTTCGGGCATTTCTGCGTCCACCAGAATCAACGACACAATGTCTTTCAACACTTTCTTTTCATTTTCGGCACGTTCGGCAATCGCGCGCAGCTTTTCCCACGCCTCGCGGCCGTTGATAGCGTGCTGGTGTGGCAAGTGCAATTTATCCAGCACTTCTACGATTTTTTTACGGGCAATGTTGGAGTCATCGGCAAAGAAGATCGGGAATGGTTTGGAAGGCCGGAGGTTTTCCATTTGCGGCACCTCGCTTTCACCAATGACATCACCCAGAATCTGCTCTACATCCAGAATCGACACCAACTTGCCTTCAGCCAGCTCGGTGAGTGCGGTAATCATGGAGCTCTGGTTTTGTCCAATGCTTTGAGGCGACTTGACCTGCTCCCAATCCACCCGCACGATGCGGTCTACATCGGCCACCAAAAACGCCTGGGTGTGCGAAGAAAACTCAGTGATAATCAGCTTGGTGCGTTCTGCTTCGCTGTCCATGCCCAGGCACTTGCCCAAATCCAGCACAGGCAAAATAGCGCCGCGCAAAGAAATAATGCCCTCAACCCCGGCTGGCATGTTGGGGGTTCTGGTAATGGGCAGTGTTTCGCACACCTCACGCACCTTGAACACGTTAATGCCAAACGTTTCTGACGAACCAAGCGAGAACAGCAACAGTTCCATCTTGTTGGAACCAGCCAGCCTGGCC
>JAAURO010000136.1 GCA_012032215.1 Limnobacter sp. | reverse complement strand
CTCGCGCGACCACATCCGCAGGCTCATCCCCCTTAATGCGCTGCACCTTGCAAGAAGCCAGGAGGGAATTGGCCGATGTAGATGCATTCGCAGTAACCACGGGGCCAGGTTTGCCGGGTGCGCTGATGGCCGGGTGCTCTTTTGTATACAGCCTTGCAGCGGGCCTTAATAAGCCAGTCATACCGATACACCACCTGGAAGGGCACCTGCTCTCGCCCCTGTTGTCTGCAACGCCTCCTGAATTCCCGTTTACCGCGCTTTTGGTCAGCGGCGGGCATTCGCAGCTTATGGCCGTGCACGCATCGGCAATTACGAACTTCTGGGCGAAACCCTGGACGATGCAGCTGGTGAGGCTTTCGACAAAACCGCCAAAATGCTGGGCTTGCCCTACCCTGGCGGCCCGGCGCTTGCCCAGCTGGCCGCCACAGGCAATGCAGAGCGCTTTGCCTTGCCCAGACCTATGCTGCACAGCAAAAATTTTATGTTCAGTTTTCAGGCTTAAAAACTGCCGTATTAACCACCGCCATGAAACTGACAGGGGGCGACTAGGGCCTCGGAAACGTTTGAACTGGATTTTCAGGACAAAGCAGATCTGGCCGCCAGTTTTCAGCAAGCGGTGGTAGACGTATTGGTGGTAAAAGCACTCAAAGCAACCGCACACCATAGACACCAAAGGCTAGTGGTTGCAGGGGGCGTAGGCGCCAATGCACAGCTTCGCATGCAATTGCTTGCACAAGCCTCGGCACAAGGCATTGAAGCGTTTTTCCCGGAATTGAATTTGTGTACCGACAACGGGGCCATGATTGCCTTTGCAGCCGCCATCGGCTAGCCAACAATCCAGTATTGCTGCAAAGCCGCGATTACGCCATGCACACCCGCCCCCGCTGGGAGCTCGCCCCCAGAGTTGGGCCGGCATGTGATACCCGGTAATTTCAGGTACTTTGGTGCTGAATACTGTGCAGGTAGTGGTACTTGCCCTTCAGCGCCAGCAATTCGGCGTGGGTGCCACGTTCAATGATTTCGCCCTGGTCTATGACCACAATCAAATCGGCGCTCACCAGGGTAGACAAGCGGTGGGCTATCACCAGCGTGGTTCTGCCACGGCGCAGGCGCTCCATGTCGTCTTGCACCTCTTTTTCGGCCTGGGAATCCAGCGCCGAGGTTGCTTCATCGAGAATCAGGATAGGGGCGTTTTTCAGAAAAGCCGGCAGTCGATATGCGCTGGCGCTGCCCACCAGAAAGCCGCAGGCCGTTGTCGCCCAGCAGGGTATCAAACCCTTGATCGAGTTTTTCAATAAAAGGCAGGGCGCTGGCCATACGCGCGGCTTCGCGCACGGCTTCGAAGGTGGCGCCCCGCATTTCGCCGTAGGCAATGTTGTTGCGCACGGAGTCGTTAAGCAAATGGCTTTCTTGGGTAACCACTGCAATCTGGCTGCGCAGATTTTTGCAGGTTCCAGTGTTTTAAATCCACGCCATCCAGCAACACCGCGCCTTCGGTGGGGTCCAGAAACCGTGGAATCAAATTAATTAATGTGGATTTTCCTCCACCAGAAACCCCAGCAATACCGATGGTTTGGCCCGGGCTGGCCACCAAATTCAGCTGCTTTAAGGTGTGCTGGGCCTCGCCGGGATACTGCAAACCAACTTGCCTGAATTCAATCAGGCCGGTGGCGCGCTGCGTGGTGTGGTTGCCCTGGGCTTGCTCGATGGTGGTGTCGATTACCTGAAACACGTTTTCGGCTGCGGCCAGCCCTTTTTGCAACTGCTGATTGATGTTGGTCAGCCGTTTAATGGGGGTGAGCAGCATCATCATGGCGGTCATAAAGGCGGCAAAATCGCCAGCAGTCATGGTGACTTCCCCAGAGTTGGCGCTGTTGCCCGCCATGGTGCCGGCCAGGTAAACCACCAAGGCTACCGCAGCGGCCAAAAGCCATTGCACAAAGGCCGAATTGGCCGAGCTGGTGGCTATCAGCTTGACCCGTGCGCGCAAAATTTCGCGTGCGCTTTTGGTAAAACGCTCGGTTTCCACTTGCTGCGCGCCGTAAATTTTAATTATTTTCTGGGCACCAATTACTTCAGAAATGCTTTGCACCAAATCGGCATGAGAAAACTGCGCGCTGTGGGCATAGCGGTTTAAGCGCCGGGCAGCCAGCGTAATGCCCAAGGCGATAAGCGGCAAAATTGCAAAGCAAATCAGGGTGAGCTTCCAGTTGGTGTAAAGCAGCATGCCCAGAAGGCCCAGCACAATGGCACCATCGCGCACCAACACGGTAATGATATTGAACCCGGCTTCGGTAACCGCATCTACATTGGTAGACACTGTGGAAATAATTTTGCCTGCGGGTTGCGCCACAAAATAGGCACTCGGGAAATGCAGAATGCGGGCCAGCATATCGGTACGAAGGTCGTACACCACAGTACCCGACAACCTGGCGCTGCAATATTCATTGATGTAGCTGGCCAGGCCTCGCACCATGAAAAGCCCCAAAATAATGGCAGGCAGCCATTTAGCCAGGTTTGTGCGCTCGGGGGCGAAGTTTTCGTCGATAAGCGGCTTCATGAGGCTGGCAAACAGCGGCTCGGTGGCGGCTGCCACCAGCAGGGATATCAGCGTAAGCACCAAAAGCTTCCAGTACCGAAAGCTGTAGTGCATAAGCCGTTTGTACAAGTGCAGGGGCTGGCTGTTGGAAAGCATAAACGGTGTTCTAAAACAGGATGCCAAAGGGTAACGCACAATTGGCCGTTGCGGCACGGTTATACACTGTCACACTGCCCCTGGCACAAGCATTTCGTAAAAAACACACCCAAACAGGTATGGAACCTCCTGGAGTTTTTTGCCCACTCAATGCGCAACTGGAAGACAAAAGGATTGATGCAATGAAACGCCTGTTTACCCTGCTAAGCACCTTTGCACTGGCAACACTCGCGGCCTCGTTGAGCGCCTGCGGTGGCACCAGCGGGTCTTCCTCTGCCAACGGCCCTGCAAGCGCCATAGGCACAGCCTCCGCAAGCAACCAGCCAAGCGTGCAAGTAGCCCAGGCCTGGAACGCCATTTTGAACCACCAGGGCAACTTCGATTTAATGGGCACCGATGAATTTGGCAATTCGCTGGTGGCCACGGTTAAACAAGAACAAAGCACAACCACAAGCAACAAGCTGCAAGTCAGCATAAGTGTGTTTATTAACGGCTTGCAAAAGCTGGCCCACACCGATGAATTCAGATTAGGGGGTAACCCTTCCAAACTGGAAGCAGTAGAGCGCGATGAGCCCTTTGCTTCTGACACGCTGTTTGTTTCTTCCCTGAACCCCCTGCCCGATGAAGCCACGTGGGCGAAACGGGTGTAATTGCCTCTGGCGCCTATGGCGACACCTCTGTGCCCAAACGCTACCCGCAAGCCAATTTGGGTGAAATTCGTTATTCGGTTGTCCGCGCTGAAAACAACAACGCCGCTCTGTGCATTGAATTCTGGACTACCCGCACGGGAACCTTCACCAAAGATTACGGCTATTGCTACCAGTTTAACGACGATGGCAAGGTATCCGGCTTCAACATGGACCTCACCACTTACGTGGCACGCAGCATGCGGCTGGATGCCGATAAAATATCGCTGACACCGAGGATTTGAGACTGTCAATTTTCCGCGAAACCGGCGTGAAAATCCAGGGTAAATCAGGTCAGGCAGGTGTCCCACTCGCCGTACCCTAACCCATGAAAAACACAATGATATATTGCACGCATGTGCTCTCTGCCAAGCGTTGTATCAAAGCGTAACCGCTTTCCGGTTCCATCTTTGTGCAGGCAGATGAAGTCCAACCTGTGGAACCCAACGGTGTTTCGCTAATCCGGCATCATACCAACGCTTCGGATAGCCCCGCCCCGAGCCACCCCCAAAATTAATTTACAATCAAAAAGCAAGCTACACCAGCAAGCCACACCATAAACCCGCGCACACAAAAGGTTCCACCATGACAGAGCACACACCTCGCACCACCACCTTTGGCCTGCAAGTGGCCACAGAACTTCACCAATTCATAGAGCAGGAAGTGCTGCCGGGAACGGGCATTGCCAGCGAGGCTTTCTGGAAAGGGTTTGGCGAAATCGTGCAAGACCTTGCTCCCAAAAATGCCGCACTGCTGGCCGAACGCGATGCGCTTCAGAAAAAAATGGACGACTGGCACCGCGCCCACCCTGGCCCGATTGCCGACATGGCCGCCTACAAAGCCTTTCTGACCGACATAGGCTACCTGGTGGAGGCGCCTGCCGATGTAAAAGCCACCACCTCGCAGGTAGACGATGAACTGGCCTTGCAAGCCGGGCCGCAATTGGTAGTACCCATTCTTAACGCCCGTTATGCGCTGAATGCCGCGAATGCACGCTGGGGGTCGCTGTACGATGCACTGTATGGCACCGATGTTATTTCTGAAGAAGACGGTGCACAACGCACCGACGGCTACAACCCGGTGCGCGGTGCCAAAGTAATTGAGTTTGCGCGCGCATTTCTGGACGAGCATTTTCCGCTGGAATCGGGTTCGCACAAAAACGCCACGGGCTACCGAATCGAATCGGGCAGCCTGGTTGTGTCCTTTGCAGAGCGGGGCAGAACGACCACCACGGGCTTGCAGCAAGCCGGGCAGTTTCGGGGCTACCAAGGCAGCCAGGCCACGCCCACTGCTATTTTGTTGCAACACCACGGCATTCATGCCGACATTCAAATTAACCGCGACACGCCGATTGGCAGAAACGATGCCGCGGGCATTTGCGATGTGGTGCTGGAAGCGGCGCTTTCCACCATTCTAGACCTGGAAGACTCGGTGGCAGCCGTAGATGCCGCCGACAAAACCCTGGGCTATCGCAACTGGCTGGGCATTGTAAAAGGCACGCTCACCGAAGAAGTGCACAAAGGCAGCCAAACCTTCGTACGCCGTTTGAATGCCGATCGGCACTATACCGGCGCAAACAACTTGCCGCTTACCTTGCATGGCCGTTCGCTGCTTTTCTTGCGCAATGTAGGGCACCTCATGACCAACCCAGCCATTTTGTTTGGCAACAACCAGCAAATTCCCGAGGGCATTATGGATGCCGTGATAACCACCACCATTGCCCTGCATGACCTGCAAGGGCACGGAGCCAACGGCATACGCAACAGCCGCCAAGGCTCGGTATACATTGTGAAACCCAAAATGCACGGCCCCCAGGAAGTGGCTTTTGCAGCCGAGCTGTTTGGCCGCGTTGAAAAACTATTGGGTTTGAAACAGGCCACAGTGAAGCTGGGCATTATGGACGAAGAACGCCGCACCTCGGTTAACCTAAAGGCGTGCATTGCTGCCGCCGCAAACCGGGTAGCGTTTATCAACACCGGCTTTTTAGACCGCACAGGCGATGAAATGCACACGCCTGCACGCAGCAAACTGCACAAGTCAGCTCGGGCAGTATGATCCATCACGGGGTCGTGGGGGAGACTTCGCCATGCAGGACACTGCGCGGGCTCCCCCCAGAAGGTGCCGCATGATGTGCGGATGCATGTGGCACCAGCATGCAACCAGGAATGAAGGACGCGCACCCGAGGTGAGTGCTCAGCTCGTGATGTGTGGTTTCTGCGGTGTTGACACAGAGCTTGGCGAAGAACCAATCATCACAGTCGCGCTTGAGCACCCGCTTCAGTGGTCCTGGCAAGAATCGCCGGCCTGCCTTGGTGTCATGCGGCGTGAACACTCGT
>JAAURO010000135.1 GCA_012032215.1 Limnobacter sp. | reverse complement strand
CTCCAGTTTTCTGGCGATTTCTTTGTTCGACATGCCCGCAGCCAGCAATTGCATGACCTGCTGCTGCTTCTGGGTGAGTTGAATACCACTGCTTTGTCCGCGCGAACCGCTTATGTGATCTGCTGTAGAGTGCCTGTTCGACATGACACTCGGGCGCCATTGCACATTGATTCTGGCGCGGGTCAAGGCTTCCAGCAAAATGGCTGAGGTCTGTTCAAAGCCCTCGGTTTTGGAAATCTGCCACGAGGCAGTGTGCACGCTGGTGCGCACGTCTGACAGCAATTGGTTGTCGCCGCTCATAATGACCAGCGGGCAATCGGGAAACTGAGCGTTTAACCGGTCTATAACCCCTTGGCCCGTGGCATCGGGAAGACGCAAATCGGTAATGACCAAAGAGGGTGGTTTGCTTTGCCCCAGTTCAAGCCCTGCCGCCAGCGAGTTGGCACAGACAATTTCGGCGTTGGTAGCCACGAACTCCACCAGCTCCTTGATGCCCGTAGCAAACAAAGGGTGGTCTTCAATGACTAGAATGATATTTGTGCTCATCTCGGTCTTCCTCAAGAAACAAATTTGTATTTATTATTTGGGGACCACAGACGGCCACCCATTAGAATGTCTAGATATGATTAACTCCCTGTGGGAAAAGGATAACCCTCTAGTGGGTGATGACAGTATGTCATCGTCAAATATTCTTGTCCACGCACTTTTTGTAAGGATTTTCCTTTGTTGTAGATGTGTTTCAGGTATGGTTGCCCAGAGTGCCCAGCCTGCCTGGGGCTTGGTACACTAGCCACTCGTGAACAGGCAGGCGTTAGCGGGCAAGATGTCCCCTCCTAATGGTTAGAATGGCAGCCAGAAAAACTCCCGGAAATACCGATGAACCCCAACTCAGGGCACGCCGAAAAGAGCAGACGCGCTCCAGGCTGGTGCAGGCAGCGCTCAAACTGGTGGGGGAAGGAAACTCCTTCACCGCTTTGGGCATTCGCGAAATTACCCGCGAAGCCGGGGTGGTTCCCACTGCGTTTTATCGGCACTTTCGCAACACGGATGAGCTAGGCCTGGCCTTGGTAGAAGAGGGCGGTGTAACCCTCAGAAGGTTGCTGCGCGAAGCCCGGCAAACACGGCTGCCGGGCGAAGACATGATTCGCCACTCGGTAAATGTGTTTATTAACTATTTGAAGCGCCGGCATCTCGAATGGCGGTTTATAACGACCGAACGCTCGGGCGGTTCTAAAATTCTGCGCATGGCCATTCGCAACGAAGTGGTGCATTTCACCAATGAAATGGCCTCCGATTTGCGTGTGCTCAAGGTTTTCCCTACCTTATCGACCCAAAGCCTGCAGCGCATCTGTGGCTTGGTGGTTGTTCTCATGATGCACATTGCCACCGATTTTCTGGATTTAACCCCTGACCACCCTAAGCTTGAGGAAGAAATGGTAGACGATTTTGTCAAACAGATTGTGCTGATATTTCTGGGCGGGGCGCGCTGGCAAGAAGGGCAATCCAGAGGTTTGTTTGCACGCTTATCTTCCAAAAAGCCATGAAAACCATTGTGTATGTTGATTTAGATGGCTCGTTGACTTCTTCGGATGTCTTGCTTGAATCGTGTCTGCAACTGGCCAGGCTGAATGTACTGTTTGTGTTCAGAATGCTGTGGTGGGCCCTGCAAGGTGCCTGGGTGTTCAAGCAAAAGGTGGCGGAACACATCGACCCGGATCTCAGCGATTTACCCCTGAATCAAAAAGTGCTTGAGCGCCTGAACCAGTATCGCCACGAGGGCTACGAACTGGTGCTGGCCAGTGCCTCAGTGCATCGCGATGCCAGCAAGGTAGCCCAGCGGGTCGGTGTGTTTGACCGTGTAATTGGCAGCACCACCTCGAACCTGAAAGGCGAGCGCAAGCTCGAAGCGATTGTAGAAGATGCCCAGGGTTTGCCGTTTGTGTATGTCGGCAACGAAGCCGCAGATTTACCGGTTTGGGCACGTTCGCAGCACGCTATCGCCGTGAACCCCGGTAAACGGGTATGCCAGCGTGCGCAAAAAGAGGGCATTGTGCTGGATGTAATCGACACGCATTCTGTGGGCGCAGGTCTGCTTTCAAAAGCCATGCGTATTCAGCAGTGGGCCAAAAACTGCCTGCTGTTTTTGCCCTTGCTGGCTTCCCACTCGGTAAATCCCGCTGAATGGGGCCTGGTGTGTTTGGCTTTTCTAGCATTTGGTTTGGTGGCTTCTGCCACCTATTTGTGGAACGACATGCTCGATTTGCCCGCAGATCGCCGTCACCCGCGCAAGCGCCACCGTGCTTTGGCCAGCGGGCAGCTGTCGATTGTGCAAGGCATTGTGTTCATGAAAGCCCTCGGCATAGCCGGCTTTGCCTTTGCATGGGTGGCTGGCGGCTGGCCCTTTGTTGCTGTGCTGGCTTTGTACACGGCTGCCACGCTGTTTTACAGTTTCGCGCTTAAACGCGTGGCTTTCGTGGATGTGCTGGTTCTTTCGCTCCTGTACACCCTGCGCGTAGTAGCGGGCGCAGTGGCTGCCGGGCTGGATGTGTCCAACTGGTTGCTGGCTTTGTCGCTGTTTTATGTTTCTCAGCCTGGCCTTGGTCAAGCGCTGTGCCGAGCTGGAGTTTTTGCAGTTGGAAGGGGGGCAATCCCCTTCCGGGCGCGGTTATCGCCAGTCTGATTTGTCGTATCTGGTGTCTATGGGCATTTCAAGTGGCTTTATGGCCGTTACCGTGATTGCCTTGTACGTGGACAGCCAAGCAGGGTCTGTGTTGTATTCCCAGCCTCAGTTTTTGTGGGGTATTTGCCCCGTCATTCTGTATTGGCTCATGAGAATCTGGATTCTTACCTCCAGAAAAGAAATGATGGACGACCCCGTTCGCTTTGCACTGAGCGACCGGGTAAGTTGGGGTGTACTGGCTCTTGTTGCGGCATTGGTGTTAATGGCCGTATAGTGCACCCATAAACCAGTGCGGCTTTAGGCAGCAAGAATGCCTCGCACACCCGGCAATTACAACCAAAAGGATACCCCCTAAGCCGTGAGTCAAGTAATGACGGTCAATAAGGCCAAAACTGTTTTTGGGTGGACAGTGCTTGTTGCTTTAATCGCCAAGCTGTGGCTGGCCACCTTCTTTCCGGTTACCAGCGATGAGGCCTTTTTCCACGAGTGGGCTAACCACTTAAGCCTGGGTTATTACGACCACCCACCCATGGTGGGTTGGTGGCTGTGGGCACTCACGCAAAGCAGTCATTCCCCCTTGGTGATTCGCAGCCTTACCGTGCTGTTAAGCACGGTGGTGGCCTACGGCATTGTGCTGTTGGCTCGCTCCGTCATGCAGGGCGATGACGAGCCCAAGGCCTGGCTGGCAGGGGCTGTGTATGCGGCCATGCCGGTTTCCTGGTACGGGGTGTTTGTAACGACCGATACCCCGCTTGTTTTCTTTATGGGCCTTGCCGTGTTCGCTTATGTGCGCACTGTGCATTCTGGGCGCGTAGGTGGCGTTTTGCTGGCTGGTGTGTTTTTGGGGTTGGCGTTTCTTTCCAAATATTTTGCGGTGCTGCTGGGGCTTGCCTTCGTTTTGCACGCCTTCTCGCAGAAAAAGCGCTGGCTGTATGTGCTGGCATTGACGCTGGGAGCCTTGCCGTTTGTGGGCGTGAACCTGTGGTACAACGCCCACAATTGCTGGAACAACGTGATGTTCAACCTGGTTAACCGCCACGACGATGCCCAGTTGGGTTGGGGCACCGTGCTGGCATTCTTGGGCCTGATGTTGTATTTGCTGGGCCCTTGGGTGTGGTGGGGCTTTGTTAAACACTACAAGGGGTGGCGCGGCTATGCCAGCCTGTCCGCTGCTTTTTGGGTGCCTATGCTGTGCTTTTTGCTGATAGCACTGGAAAAAACCGTGGGTTTGCATTGGGTACTTGGTTTTTTGCCTGCGCTGTTTGTGCTGCTTGCGGTATCCGTGCCTTTGCGCAGTCTACGCCGCTATTGGGTGCTGAACCTGTGCTGGTCGGTGCCACATCTCGTTTTGTTGGCTTCTCTGGTGTATTTGCCGGCATCCACAATTGGCGATGGACTTCAAGCAGCGGGAGTGCCTGCCGAAAAAGCAGAATCGTTCGTGGAAGACGTGCGTTTTCACCGCCAGATGCCCGCCATTTTAAAGGCACTAACTACCGATCAGCAGGGGCCTTTTTTGCTGGCCACCACTGGCTACTCGCCGGGTGCACTCATGGGTTACCACCTTGGTAAAATTGTGCCAGTGTTTGGGCCAGGTAAATACCACGCCAGAAACGACGATGTGTTTGTAGATTGGCGCAAACATGCGGGCAAGCACATACGCATGTGAGCAAACACAATCCCATAAAGGCACAAGACTACGCGGCATTTTTTGATTCGGTAAAACTGCGTGTGCAAACCATAGAAGGTGTGCGGTTTTTTATCGTAGATGGCTACCACTTTAATTACCAGGTCTTCCGCGATAAAGCAATTCGTGAAGCGGTTCAAAAGTACTACCGCATACCAGAGTTTTTGCCGGTTCTGGACTGCCCCTACGGCAGAAAATACGGTTTTGAGCAGGAATGCAGGGTGCCCAGCCCATTGCGCTAATCCAATGGTAAATTGATCGATTGCGTTGAACCATTCTGTTGTGACCCGCTGCTGTGAAACAACTCGCCGTATTCACCGATTTGGATGGCACTTTGCTCGACCATCACACCTATGGTTACAAGGCCGCCTTGCCTGCCATTGCCCGGCTTAACCGGCTGGGTATTGCGCTGTTTGCCGTGTCCTCCAAAACACTGGCAGAGCAGTTAAGTCTTTTTGAACAACATGCTTTTTTTACCGGCTACATTGCTGAAAATGGTGGAGTGCTTCACTACCGTGGCCATACCCAAAACCTGGGACCAACCTGCCAGGTTCTTCAGGATTGTTTAAAGGCACTTGAACAGCATATGGGCTTGGCCATTAAAAGTTTCAGATCCGGTTACGAGGCAGAGGTAGCGCAGGCCACCGGGCTTTCTAAAACTCAGGCAAGCCTGGCGTGCCAAAGGGTGTGTTCTGCGCCGCTTTTCCTGCATGCCACACCCGAACAATTGGGCCACTTGCGCACCATTGCCGATCAACATGGCCTGGAACTGGTGCATGGGGGGCGTTTTCCCACTTTGTGTGGCAAAGTACACAAAGGGATGGCCATGCAAGCCATGCTCAAACAGCACTTTGGCCAAACTCAGCAGGTAATCACGATTGCTTTGGGCGATTCTGAAAACGATCTTCCCATGCTGCAAGCCGCTCAGTATGGCGTGCTGATGCCGAATGCCTCTGGCAAAGGAGTGCCGGGCGGCAGCGCCCAAGGCTTGATTGTTGCACCCCAGCCTGGCCCTGTGGGCTGGGCGCAGGTGGTTAACGGATTGCTGGATCAACTGCTTTAAAACCCTGGCAATTATGCTGAAACCTATACCGGAGATTCACCGTGGCAGATTTTCAACAAGGCGGGCCGATTACCACTTTCCACAGTATTTTAGAGCGCAAGGCCGAAGCGCTGATTGAAGAAATGACGCGTTTTTCTGAAACCACGGGCATGACCCTCATTTTGCCGTGCCTGTATTCAGAGCTGGAAACCCCAGCCATGGGTGTCATTGTAGAAAAGCTTAAAACAGCCAGATACCTCGACCAAATCGTGGTGGGACTGGACCGCGCCAGCCCTGTGCAATACCAGCATGCCGT
>JAAURO010000134.1 GCA_012032215.1 Limnobacter sp. | reverse complement strand
CAGCATGCCGTGAAATTTTTTGCCGTGCTGCCCCAGCCTGTGCGGATTCTCTGGAACGAGGGACCGCGCTTGCAAGGTGTGCACGAACGTCTTGAGAAAGCAGGCTTGGCGCGTTACGAACTGGGTAAGGGCAGAAACGTGTGGTTTTGTCTGGGGTATACGCTGGCCACCGGGCGGGCCAAGGTCATCGGCATGCACGATTGCGACATTCGTACCTACGAGCCCGACTTGCTGCCCAAGCTGATGTTTCCGCTGGCCCATCCGGGGCTGGATTTTAAATTTTCCAAGGCTACTACGCCCGGGTGGCGGCAGGCACACTGAAAGGCCGTGTGTGCCGTCTGTTTTCACGCCGCTTGTGCGCGCGCTTAAACTGGTTGTGGGGCAGTCGGAATACCTGGATTACATGGACAGCTTTCGTTATGCCTTGTCGGGCGAAGTGGCCTTGCGATCTGATGCCGCCATGGGCCTGCGTGTGGCTTCCGATTGGGGCCTGGAGGTGGGCATGTTGTCTGAGTTCTTCCGCAATTACGCGTTAAGCCGCATAGCGCAAGTAGACATAGCACGGGTGTACGACCACAAACACCGCGATTTCGACCCAGCCATCAAAGACGAAGGGCTCGGCCGCATGGCCTCTGACATTGCCAAATCGCTGTTTCGCAAACTGGCTACACGCGGCGTGGTGTTTACCCACGAAACTTTTCGCACATTAAAAGCCACGTATTACCGCATTGCGCTTGATCACATCGAGCAATACCGCGCCGACGCACTGTTTAATGGCTTGGACATTAACCGCGACGAAGAAGAAAAAACCGTGGAAACCCTGGCTGATGTGGTTATAAGTGCCGGTGCACATTACCTTGAAAAACCGCAGGAAAGCCCATTTATACCAAGTTGGCAGCGGGTTAAAAGTGCCATCCCTGATGTTTTTGAACACCTGCTGGATGCCGTTGAGCAAGACCTTGCCGAAGGCAAGGATGGCTGACCACCGCTTGGGCGTGCCGTTTTTTTTTTGCGGCCTTGCGGTGGGTTTACTTTAAAACGGCAACAGGCGTTGGTAGATTTCCAGCAACTGGCTTTGGGGCGCAATGCGTCCGTCTTTGTTGGCAATCCACGCCATTTGGTAAGGTGCCAGGGTAAGTTGCCCATCGGTGTCTTCAATGCGCTGCAGCGAAATCAGGTCTTGCCATTTTTGGGTCATGATCAGGTTCAGGTTTCCAAGTTCAAGCACTTGGGGTTCGCTGCTGAAGTTAAATACACAAAAAATGTTTTGGTCTTTCAGCAAACTTTCGCGCCACAAGCCCATAATGTGCGGACCTAAATTCAAGGTGTACTGCGTGGCATTTGGATGAAACGCGGGCTGGCCTTGCCGGATGTGCAGCAGCAACGTGAGTTGCTCGAATGCCGCTTTTCCGCGCGGTCAGAAGTAAGCTGGCACTCGGCCTCGTGGTAGCTCCAGCGCTTGCGGTTAAGCCGCCGCGCAATACCCGATTCTTCAAAGCCTGCCCTGTCGTTAAATGCCGCAAACACAGCTTGAATGTAAATGGCCGGGATGCCCTCAATCGACATCGCAAAGCCTTGACACAAGGTAAAGCGCTGCAAACCCATGGCGTGTTCGCCGTCAAAGCTTTCCTGCAGAAAACTGGCCAGGGTTACATTCAGTTCGTAGGCTTTCAACTCGTTGTTCTGGGTGCGTCGCCAGCTCACTTCACCGCCCATTTTGTGGGCATGGTCTATCAGTTTTTGAATCTCGGTTTCGTCTAACAGGCTTTCGGCTGGGCGCAAGCCAATGCCATCGTGCGACGACGTGAAATTGAAGTACGCACAACCCACCGGGGCAGAGGGCAGCCGGGTGAAGCAGCGGCGAAGCGCGCTTACATTGCCGCTGAGCAGCGCATGGGCCAACACCGGGGCCAGGCTGAAGTTGTAAATCATGTGGGCTTCGTTTTGCTCGCCGAAATAGCTTAGATTTTCTGCCAAAGGCACATTGGTTTCGGTGATGAACTGCACATTGGGCGCTACAGCCAAGGTGGCAGCCCGTAAAAACTGCACGATCCAGTGGGCCTGAGGCAGGTTGATACAGGGCGAATTTTTTTTCTTTCCAGACAAAGCCTACTGCATCCAGACGAATCACCTCGACACCATTTTTTACGTAGGCCAAAACAATGCGCAGCATTTCCAGCAGCAATTCAGGGTTGGAAAAATCCAGATCAACCTGATCACGGCTAAAGGTGCACCACACGTGTTTTTCGCCCTTGGCGGTTTTAAAAACCTGGCTTAACGCATGGCTGCGCGGACGCACCACTGCAGTGGTGCCTTTCGCCGGGTTCCAGGGTTTTAATAAACTGGCAACCCGGTTTCTCGTGGTTCAAAAACTGCTGAAACCACGCGTGCTCGCTGGAAATGTGGTTAATCACCAGATCTCCCATAACCCGGGCGTCTTGTGCCAGCGTGGTGATATCGTGCCAGTCGCCCAGTTCTTCACGCACGCGCGAAAAATCAGAGACGGCAAATCCATCGTCAGAGCTAAATGGGTGAAAAGGCAGTATGTGTACTGCTGTGAAGTGGTGGGTGAGGTGCTGCCTGAAAAAACGCGCCAAAGTGGTTAAGCCCTTTTCGCCCGGGGAGTAAATGGAATCGCCGTAGGTAATTAAATACACGTCTTTTTGATTCCATTTTTTCAGGGTTTCTGTGGGAATAGCCTTAGATTCAGGCGTTAATTCCAAAATATCCAGGGTGTCCTGAACCAGTTTTTCAGCATTCTGCTCTGGGTACAGCTTTAAAAAATAACTGTGCAGCAATTGCTTCAGTTTGTGCAGGGTATGTAGAGGGGCTTGGTGGGGTAATTGGGGTGTTGCTGGGTTTGAAGCTGTGTCGGGCATGAGTGGCTTTTTACAGGGTGAGGCATATAAACCATCGGCGTAAAGCGATTGACCCGTACGTGTCAGAGACATCCCACAAGTCATTCAGTGTTTGCTGACGGTTTGAGAATTTGAAAGGGCTTACATTTAAAACATGCACTAACGCATGAACTTACTCAAGGAGCTAACCATGAACAAAGACATTATAGAAGGCAACTGGAAACAATTGAAAGGCAAAGTAAAGCAACAGTGGGGAAAACTGACAGACGATGATCTGGATGTGATTTCCGGTAAAAAGCAGGAGCTTGCTGGCCGCATTCAGGAGCGCTACGGCTGCTCACGCGATGAAGCCGAGAAACAGGTGTCTGAGTTTGAAAAAACGCATTACTGATTATTACTCATTAAGCGTTGAGACAAACAACAGGAGGTTAAAATGTTGCACTACGCCTTGGTATTTTTTGTAATAGCGCTGATTGCCGCTGTATTTGGCTTCGGAGGCATTGCGGCAGGTGCCGTAGGAATCGCAAAAGTTCTGTTTTTTATATTCTTGATTCTTGCCCTCGTTAGCTTTGTCATGAACATGTCGCGAAGCAGGCGCTAGCAGAACACAGATAAAAAGCAGCCCAATTGCGTGCTGGGCTTCAACATCTGTAAAAAAGGGATTTCCCTGAACAGGGGCAATCCCTTTTTGTCATTTTCACCTTTTGGTGTTTTCGTTGAGTAAGGTGCACTATAATGCCAGAGCAAATTGCTATTATACGGCTTTTCCTTAATTCATTCTTGGCAGTCTTCCTTGCGCAAACGGTTTTCGTCCTCTATTATCGCTCTCAATTCGCGCTGGCAAAAAATGTGGCCTCACGTGCTCATGATAGCCGGGTGTGCCACTGTTGTTTTTTGCTGGCGATTAACATTACCTACGCCAATCTTAATCGCGATGCAGTGAGCATGGTCAAGCAAAACAAAGAGCGTATTGACAGGCTGGATGAGCTGGTAATTGTTATGCTGAATGCCGAAACCGCCGTGCGTGGGTTTTTGGTTACCCATGAAGGTGTGTACTTGGCCCCGTACCAGGATTCTCTGGAAAAAATAGGGCCCTTGCTGGACCAAATGAACAAAGATTACGAGCCAAGCTCGCCTTCCCGCGAGCAGTTTGAAGAAGTCCGGCGCCTCTCGCAGGAAAAACTTCAGCATTTGCAGCGCGTATTGGACAAAGGTGCCTTGGTCGGTAATCTTGACAGTGGCGGCAATGGTATTGGCAAGCGCCTCATGGATAAAATCCGGGTTTTGATTGCCTCGCTGAAGGGCGCGCGTGTTGCCAACAATGAAACCCTGGAGCAGGAAACTTTCCAGCGTTTGCAAAACATTCAAACAGTCATGTATGCCTTGGTATTCAGTGCGTTGTTTCTTATTCTGGGCGTTTTTTACATCCAGCAAAAACAGGCGGGGCTGCGTGCCCGCATTCACCAGTTGCTTGAGCACAAAAATTCCCGTCTGGAATCGGTGGTTGCGCTGCGCACCGCCGAGCTGAGCGAGCTTGCCAATCATCTCACCACTGCACGTGAAGAAGAACGTAAAAGCCTGGCCCATGAATTGCACGATGAAATGGGCGCGACACTCACTGTTGCCAAAATGGATGCCAGTGCATTGCTGCGCACCCTGGATACGCATATTTCCGATGAAACACGCACACGGTTCAGACGCCTCATTGAGGGCATAGGCAGTGCTATTTCTATCAAACGGCGCATTATTGACGATTTGCAACCCCCTTTACTGAAAGGCTTGGGGCTGGTAGAGGCTTTACGTGCCTTGTGTGAAAACTTTCAGCTTGATATGCCTGTTGAAGTGGATTTGCCCGAAACCCTGGCAGGTTTGAGCGAAGAAAAGAACTTGCCTTATACCGCATAGCCCAGGAAGCCGCTTACCAATATCCGCAAATATGCCAACGCTACCCACGTCAAAGTGGTGTTGCCAGCAAGCAGGCCACGAAGTTTTGCTGGCGGTGCAAGACAATGGGAAGGGCTTTGTGAGCCTTGGCGACAGCCAACGCCATGCAAAGCAAAGAGGCGGTGGGCATGGTGTTTCAGGCATGAAACACCGTACCCAAATGTTCAACGGCACTTTAAGAGTAAGTTCTGCGCTGGGGCAAGGCACACGCGTAGAGGCCAGAATTCCGCTTCACGAATGGCTGGCCAAGGCTTCTTGAGCAACACAGCCATGGCTTGGTTGTAGACCTACTGTGTTAGCAAGCCGTTTTCATGGGCATACGTAGCAAGCTCAGCATTGCTGTTTACTTCCAGTTTTTCAAGCAGGCGTGAACGATAGGTACTTACAGTTTTAACACTTAAGTGCAAAGCTTCTGCAATCGCGGAAACAGACTCCCCTTTTGCCAGGCGCAAAAAAACCTGTAGCTCACGCTCTGAGAGGTTTTCGTGGGGAAGGCTAAGACCATCGCCCACCAAGCCGCTAGCCAGAAGCTCAGCTGTTTTGCTCGAAACATAGCGCCTGCCCTGCGACACCGTTTGAATCGCCCTCAGCAATTCAGATTTGTCGCAATCTTTGCACAAGTAGCCGTTGGCCCCATGCCGAATCATCGCCAAGGCATAGCGTTCTTCAGGAAAACCACTGAGCATAAGCACTTTGAGCTGCGGGTAGCGCTGGCGCACGGTGCGCAGCACATCAATGCCGCTTTGTCCTGGGAGGGAAATATCCAGCAGCAACACATCGCAGGGGTGTTTGCGCAGTAAATCAAGCGCTGCCTCGCCAGAGTCTGCCTCGAAGGCGATGGCAATGCCCAATTCGTTGACCAGCATTTCCCGAAAGCCAGCACGGACAATTCCGTGGTCGTCTACCACTGCAACATGAATCATATACATTCCTCTGAGTGAAGCGAGAAAGAGTATACC
>JAAURO010000133.1 GCA_012032215.1 Limnobacter sp. | reverse complement strand
GACGAGTACGCAATGGGCGTAGAACCCAAGGGCATCGGTACTGCTCGGTTTCGAATACCCTCCTGTGGCAACGATACGGGGGTTTGAGCAGCCTGTTGAGCAGATACTTCAACACAGTGGACTTCAAAGGCCTGCAAATCCTGTTCAAGTGCAGCCACAAATTCAGCGGCAAGCGCAGGAACCAATGCTTTTCTGCTGCTCTGAACCAAGTGAGCGAATTCATGTTTAGTGCTCTGAACCAAACTTTGTATTTCTTCTTCCCCGGTTTGCTGTATTTGTTGCGCTGCCCCACTCCGAATCTTTTCTGTCTCAGCAGTTAAACTGGGCAGAACAGAACCCATGGCCCTTCTAATACAGGAATCGATAGTTCTTCTTGGGGTAGCTAAAACATCAGTCAGTCTGTTTTGCAATCCAAGCAAGTAAGTTAAATAATCACTCTGAGCAGTGGTTGGCGCAGATGCAGGTGTAGACGGCAGACAGTTCCAACCAATAGAAAAGCGTGCTGCTATAAACCGGTTAGCCAGCTCAGTGACGGCTTCTCGCAAATGTCCTTGGGGTATTTGCGCAGCTTCCTGAATTACCCCCGATGCTATTATATGCGGTATTACATTATTCCCTTGGCTGCGCACCTGTGCGATAGATGACTGTGCCGCTGCCCGCAGCCCAGAAGTGGCATCGTGTTGAGAAACTGTAGAAAACTTGAACCAGCCCATACTGCAACTACCCGGAAGTTAAAAAACTAAGTGGTCGAATTGTTTCAAACAGTTCAAAATATTTTCAATTAAAGTAATTAATCTTTAGTCAGCTGTACTCTCAGCCCTGCCCTCAGCCCTGGCATCCGCCAAGTCATATTCCACACCAAAGCCTATAGACCCCCTGAAAACCCGCACCTTCACCAACGAATGTGTAGTTGGCCAAAGCTGGTCCCAAATCCAGCGGGCAATGTTCTCGCTGGTAGGCAACGCGATAAATTCGTTCAAGTAAGAGTGGTCGAGTTGCTTGTGCACATGCTCCAATTGTTCGCTGAACACACTTTCCGGCACCACATAGCCATCGGTGGCAGGGCCCTCAAACCACACTTCGGCAGTGTAGGTGTGGCCGTGCAGGCCGGGCCAGTCGGGCAAGGTGTGGGCCACGTCAAAGGTGAGTTGTTTAAATGCTTTCATGAAGGGCTACTTACCAAAAAATGTTTTATTTCAGGCCCACAATTTTGTGCATCTGCACACCAAGCCGCCAGCGCGGGTTTGCTGGCACCACCGGGCGGCATACACCAGGTTGGCCTGCGTGGTTTGGGGGTTGGGGTCGGCCATGGCTTGGACAAAAAATGCTGAAAATCCAGTGTTTCAAAATCAGGCAAATATTGCCCAGCCTGTGGAACAACCACTTTGAGTTCGTGGCCATTTTTCTGAACAAGTTCACTGCCATGTTTGGGGCTTACGCAAATCCAGTCGATAGAAGACACAACAGGCAAAGTGCCATTGGTTTCAATGGCCACTTCAAAGCCCTGTTCGTGCAGGGCTGCCACCAGCGCGGCATCTACCTGCAGCATCGGTTCGCCGCCAGTCAGCACCACATAAGGCCGTATACCAGTCTGCCTGCGCGGCTGCCACTGCCCGGCCACAGCCTGCGCCAGGCTTGCGGCACTGGAAAACCTGCCCCCGTTCTCGCCATTGGTGCCCACAAAGTCGGTGTCGCAAAAGCGGCAAACGGCATTGCTGCGGTCTTGTTCGCGGCCTGTCCAGAGATTGCACCCGGCAAAACGACAAAACACGGCTGCGCGCCCGGCTTGGGCACCCTCTCCCTGCAGGGTATAAAACATTTCTTTGATGGAATACATATTAAAACCGCAGCAATTAAAAGGGCAAAACCACGCCGGGCGCCACGCTGCCAATGGCCAGGCGAAACTCGTGCTGAATGCGCAGCAAAGCCTCGGGGGTATCGGCCTCAAACCGCAACACAACCACCGGGGTGGTGTTGGAGGGGCGGGCCAGCCCAAAGCCATCGGGGTATTCGGCACGCACGCCATCGATGGTAATTACCTGCTGGGCCCCCGGAAACTCGCCCCTTTCCTGCAACCTTTGAACCAACGCAAAATTTTCGCCTTCGGCTGTTTTTAATTGCAGTTCAGGCGTGCTGGCCGAATTGGGCAAGGCATTAAGCACGGCAGAGGGGTTGAGGCTGCGCGATACAATTTCCAGCAAGCGCGCCCCGGCGTACAGGCCATCGTCAAAACCAAACCAGCGTTCTTCAAAAAACACATGACCGCTCATTTCGCCTGCCAGTGGAGCACCGGTTTCGCGCAGTTTGGCTTTAATCAGCGAATGGCCGGTTTTCCACATCAAGGGTTGGCCGCCTGCTGCCTGCACGGCTTTGCCCACGTGGCGGGTGCATTTTACGTCGTAAATAATTTGCGCACCGGGGTTGCGGTCGAGTACATCGCGGGCAAAACAGAATAAGCTGGCGATCGGGGTAAATAATTTGCCCGTCTTTAGTAACCACGCCCAGGCGGTCGCCATCGCCATCGAAGGCCAGGCCCAGCTCGGCATCACCACGGGCCAGACAGGCAATCAGGTCTTGCAGGTTTTCCGGGTGAGCGGGGTCGGGGTGGTGGTTGGGAAAGTTGCCATCTACCTCGCAAAACAGCTCGGTGACTTCGCAGCCCATTGCTTCGTACAGCGGTTTGGCAAATGCACCTGCCACGCCATTGCCGCAATCAACGGCAATTCTGAGCGGCCGGGTCAGGCGTACATCACCTACTATTTTTTTCAGGTAATCGGGCCACACATTCAGCTCGCGGTAGCTGCCGCGCGGGCCTTCTGGGCCACTACCGGAAACGGTGCCAGTGCTGGCAGTGGCAACGGTATCGGTGGCTTTTGGTTCAACCGCCCCGTTGGGCACGTGGGTTTGAATCCAGTGCAACAACCCTTGAATGGTTTCGCCATGCAGGGTTTCGCCCGCCACCATCATTTTAAGGCCGTTGTAGGCGGGGGGGTTGTGGCTGCCGGTTACCTGCACGCCAGTGCCATTGGCCAGCAGGTGGGTGGCAAAATACACCAGCGGGGTGGGTACCATGCCTACATCCACCACATCAATTCCGCCGCTCATCAGGCCCTCTGCCAGTGCCTTGCACAGGCGCGGGCCAGAAAGCCTGCCATCGCGCCCCACCACGGCCTCGGTGCAGCCGCGCTGCCGGGCCAATGCCGCCAGTGCATGGCCAACCTGCCAGGCAGCTTGTTCAGTCAGGGTGTCATCCACTACGCCACGGATGTCGTAGGCTTTAAAAATGGCAGAAGAAATGGGCATGGATTTGTTCCTTTCACAGCAAGTGTGCAACACTGAGGGCAAACAGAGGGCGAACCACAATAAAACGCCCGACCGATCATAACCCGCATACCTTCTTTGACTGATTCACAATGGCAAACTACGTCATCGGCGATGTTCAGGGCTGTCTGGATTCACTGTTCGGCCTGCTCGACACCATCAACTTTACTGCCGAGGCCGATGTGCTTTGGTTCGCAGGCGATTTGGTAAACCGGGGGCCGCGCTCGCTGGATACCCTGCGCTTTGTAAAGGGCCTGAAAAAAAGCGCGCGCTGCGTGCTGGGCAACCACGATTTGCATCTGCTGGCGCTGTGGTGCGAAAGCGGCCGCTCGCACAAAACCGACACCATTCGTGAAGTGGTAGAAGCCCCGGATGGCGAAGAATTGGTGCATTGGCTGCGCACACAGCCTTTGGCGCTTGAACTGCCTGCCTGCGGTGCCACCCGCCGCCTGTTGGTCCACGCAGGGCTTTTCCCGGGCTGGCGCATCGATGAAGCACTGGCCCATGCCCAAGAGGTGCATCAGGTATTAGGGGGCATGAGTTGGCGGCATTTTGTAGTAACCGGCATGTATGGCAACGAACCCGAGCGCTGGAACAAGCACCTGAAAGGCAACGACCGCTTGCGCTTTATCGTGAATGCCTTTACCCGTATGCGCATGATAGGCCCCGACAACACGCTCAATTTTTCGCACAAAAAAAACCCGGCCACCGCCCCGGCAGGCTTGATGCCCTGGTTTGAAGCCATGGCGCAAACCCCATTGGTGGCAAACCAAGTACAGGTGTTTTTGGGCACTGGTCTACCTTGGGTACACTGAAACTGCCCGTCGGCTACTGCCTGGATACCGGGTGCGTGTGGGGCGGCAAGCTGACTGCCTTGCGGCTGGAAGATTTACAGGTGTTTCAGGTGGAAGCGCAGGAAACCGTGGCGTGACTCACCCCGGCGCGCATGAATTGCGGGCACACACCATGCGCGGATGCCCCGCCAAATCGGCAAGCCCGTCTACCCGGGCAAATCCGGCCTGGGAAAAAATCTCCAGCACTGCCTGCTGCTGCCGGTAACCGTGTTCCACCCACACAGCGCCCTGGGGGCGCAGCAAGGGCTTGCTTTCGTGGGCCAGGCGGCGATACAGGCTTAAACCATCCTGGTTGTCGGTCAAGGCGTGGGGTGGCTCAAAACGCAGGTCGCCCTGTTGCAGGTGCTGATCGTTGGCGGCCAGGTAAGGCGGGTTGCACACAATAGCGTCAAACCCGCCTGCAATCTGTGTGCCTGTAAATCGCGGAACATGTCGCTCAGGATAAAGTGCACATTGCGCGCGCCCAGTTCGGTGGCATTGGTTTGTGCCACCAGCAGCGCGGCGGCGCTGATGTCGCTGGCATACACATCCAGCATGGGATTTTCCAGCTTCAGGGTTAGCGCAATCGCACCCGTGCCGCAGCCAACATCCAGCACACGGGTAAGCAGTTGTTCACGCGCGGGCTTTTCCAGAAAATCCAGCACTTTTTCCACCAGCTCCTCGGTTTCTGGCCGAGGTATGAGCACATGGGGGGTTTACCCCGGGAACGGGCGGGGAAATAAAAACTCCTGGCTGCCCCAGCAGGTAAGCCATCGGTTCACCTTGCTGACGCCTGCGCGCCAGTTCCAGAAAATCGGCAAGCCGCGCGGGCACAATGGGTTGGTCGTCGCGCACCAGAAGCTGGACTTTGGTCATTCTGTGCACATGCGCCATCAGCAAGCGCAACTCGGCAAGGGCAGGCCCAATTCCTGGTGTGTCCGCAGCAAACTGCTTTTAAGGGTAGGCTCAGGGCCTGGATTCACGCCTGAATTCCACCGCAAAGCTGCCTCACCAGCAAGCCCATAAGCGATTGTTTTCCTGAACAATTACTTGCTGCTGGTGCGTTAGGGCTGTTGCCGACTGCACAGGCAAAGCCGCCCACACGGGCGCCGGAAAATGGGCATCGCCTTTAAAACGCGGAATAACGTGCCAATGCAAATGCGGCACCACATTGCCCAGCGTGGCAAGGTTTACCTTGTCGGCCTTCAAGTGCGTGAGCGCAAATTGCTCAAGTACCACCACGGCATCCATGCACAGGCTGCGGTCTTCGTGGCTTAGCTGCGAAAACTCAGGCACGTGGCTTTGCCAAATCAGCCGCAAAAAACCGGGGTACAACGGCTCATCGGCCCACACCACACGAAACTTTGTATGCTGGTAAACCAGTTCACCACCCGGTGTGGCGCACAGCGCACAGTCGGAGGCATTCGACTGGATGTGGCCACCAGATTTCAGGAGTTGGCTGAAAGAATTTTCAGAATTCATGCCCAATCCCTATACCAGAATGCGTTCAATGCCACCGCTGTTGGCCTGTTTCACGTAGTGCGCCAACCACTCGGAACCCAGCACGTGTTTGGCAATTTCCACCACAATGTAATCGGCCTCCAGGGTTGCATCCTG
>JAAURO010000132.1 GCA_012032215.1 Limnobacter sp. | reverse complement strand
ATAGTTTACCACAGTGGCTACGGGCACACCAAAGTGGTGGCCGAACGGATTTTGCAAGGTGCTAGCCACATTATACCTGATGTGAACTTACTCACTAGCAAAAAGGCCATCGAACAAAATCATCTCTTGCAAGAGGCAGACACCATTGTGTTTGGCAGCCCTACCTACTTTGGAAATGTATCGGCAGAGTTCAAACTCTTTATGGAATCTACTGGAAGCGTATGGGCTCAACAGCGCTGGAAGAATAAACTAGCCGCAGGCTTCACTAATTCCTCCAGCCGTAATGGTGATAAACTAAACACCCTTACAAATTTATCCCTCTTTGCTGCACAGCATGGCATGTTATGGATACCGCTTGGCATTCTGCCGCAGTATGATGCTGCGGGTAAACAATTGCCCGAGCCCAATGGTATGGCTAGCTACCTCGGACTTATGACCTTATCGAATAATTCTCATGCTGAATTTCACGAGCCGGCAGATCTGCTGACGGCAGAACTTTTTGGGCAGCACATTGCCAACCCCATTGCCATGATTTGGTCTGGCGCACTCATGCTTGATTTCATCGGACAAGGCGACCCCACCTGGAAAGCCGCCCATGACAGCATTCTGGCAGCCATTGAAACTGTTTTGCAAGAAGGGCCGCGCACACCTGATCTGGGCGGCAAAGCGTCCACCAGCGATATTGGCAAAGCCGTGGCCGAATGTGTACGCACACAGTGGTTACCAGATTGCGAGTCCACCCCACTTATTGCCTGATTTTTTTGGCACACTGGCTGCTTCAAGTTCTGATGGGCCTGCCTGAAAAGCAGGCCAGCACGCCATGTCCAATACACTCGTTCTCGGCCCACTTCTGGGCATCGAATCCAACACCCTGTACAGCGTCTGCTTTTTAAGCACCAGCGGCATTGCCAAGGCGCAGGTTCAAATAAACGGCAAAACCATTGCCGCACAACAAACGACCGCCACTACCAAAGGCATTTTTCTGGCGAGCCACCTGCGACCTGCCCGAAAAAGCCACCCCACAAACCATAAGCTATTCGGTCCTGCTAGATGGCACACCCGCCGAGCAAGCCAAAGCAGCCCAGATTCCACAAACAACCGGCCAGACCGAATGGACTTTTTACGTGCCTGGCGCCCAGGAAAAATCCGCATGGCCTACGCCTCGTGCAACGGGTTTTCTGATCCCAAGCTAATGACGGGCCTGGAAAAACCCTATGGCATGTGGGACACCCTGTGGCAAGACCACACCACAGGGCTGACACACCAAAACGGCGTGCATAGCCCATTTTCCCTTTTGCTGATGGGCGGCGACCAGATTTACGCCGATGCGTTGTGGTCGGTCGTGCCGAAAATCAGGGAATGGAACGAACTGCCCTGCGAAGAAAAAACCAAACGCAAAGCCACCGCCGAGATGAAAAAACAGCTCGACAGCTTTTATCTGGACACCTACCTGCGGCAATGGAACCGGCCCGAAGTGGCTCGCGTATTGGCCAGCATTCCCAGCGTCATGATGTGGGACGACCACGACATCACCGATGGCTACGGCAGCTTCCCAAAAGCGTTGCAGGAAAGCGAAATCTACCAGACCATTTTTGCAGCGGCTTCGCGGTATTTTGAACAATTTCAGTTGCGCAGCCTGCACAACACCGCACTGCTGCAAGCGCCTGCTGCTACCACCGCCTCAGCTGCCAGCCCCCCAACAAGCCTGGCCCACTACAGCTTCCGCCTGCAATTTCGGGGTTACAACATTCTGGCCCTGGACAACCGCACCCAACGCACGCTCACACAAGTCATGAATGCCCCCCACTGGGACGACTTCAACACGGCTCTACAAGCGCTGGGCGATGGGCACCTTTTGGTGTTATCCGGGGTTCCCGTGGTGTACCGCGATTTCTCGTTCGCGGAAAGCGCACTCGATGCCACCCCTTGGCAAGAAGAGCTCACCGACGACCTGAAAGACCACTGGCGCGCCAAAGGACACCAGGGAGAACGTGCCAGACTCATCATGCGTCTGCTGGACAACGCCCGCAGTCGCCAGCAAAAAACCGTGATTTTGTCGGGCGACGTTCACGTGGGTTCCTGGGCGTTATCCGGGATGAACGCGCAGGCAAACTGCAAACCATCCACCAGGTGGTTTCATCGGGCATCGTGCACCCCAGCCCCACCCCCTTGCAGTGGCTGGGCATTACCACCACCAGCAACGACCGCACCGAACACCTGGATGAAAACCGCCAAATCACCATTGAAATGGTCAAACCGTTTGGTACCCCTGTTTACCTGCGCACCCGCAACTACGCCTGGCTGCAAGAAGGCACGGATCAAAAACTGTGGGTTAACTGGGTGTGTGAAAACGGCGAACACGCAGCCTATCCGCTCAGCGATCACCGTGAGTAAAAGGCAGGAGGCTTGTTAAAGTTACCCAGCCCTTAAAGGCCCCAAATCGATCCCACCGTACTCCAGACCAGGAACTTTCTACCCGCTTAGCACTCCAACGCAAAGAGTGCTAAAATAGGCCTGCTTTTACAGAACAGTGCTGTTTTCATAAAATTGCTTTATCAAAACAACCGCCTGATTTAAAAGGCAAAAATACGAGGATCCACATGGCAACTACTGCAATGGCAACCGCCGCCTTACTACCCCTTACTCCCCGTAAAACGGCGCAAACTTCTGCGCGCGCTCAAAACACCGCGTTGACCACCCGCCAATCCTGGGCACTGGCTGGCGTAGGCCCCGTTGGCAACCTGGATGCCTATATTTCAGCCACCCATCAAATTCCGATGCTTTCTGAAGAAGAAGAACAAACCCTGGCAAAGCGCCTACAGCAAGAAAACGACCTAGAAGCAGCGCGCCGCATGGTGCTTAGCCACCTGCGGCTGGTAGTGGCCGTGGCGCGGCAATACCTCGGTTATGGCCTGCCGCACGCCGATCTTATTCAGGAAGGCAACATAGGCCTCATGAAAGCGGTGAAGCGCTTCGACCACGCGCGTGGCGTGCGCCTGGTCAGTTTTGCCCTGCACTGGGTCAAAGCCGAAATCCACGAATACATCATTAAAAACTGGCGCATGGTGAAAATGATCACCACCAAGGCGCACCGCAAGTTGTTTTTTAATTTGAACAGCTTCAAGAAATACGGCCAGGCCCTTACCCAAGAGCAAATCGTGGAAGTGGCCACCGAGCTAAACGTGCGGCCTGAAGATGTATCAGACATGGAGCGGCGCATGGCCGGTGGCGAAAGCAGCCTTGATCCACTGGCAAAATCTGACGCGGAAGAAACCGCTTTCAACCCCGTGCACTATCTGCGTGCCGAAGGCGCCGAGCCCACCGAAGTGCTGGAAAGTCTGCAAAACGAGCACCTGCATAGCGAGGGCTTGCAGCAAGCGCTGGCCACGCTAGACAACCGCAGCCAACGCATTATTGCGGCCAGGTGGCTGGTGGGCAATGAAGAGGAAAAATCGGTGACCCTGCACGATTTGGCGGCTGAATACGGCGTTTCCGCCGAGCGCATTCGGCAAATTGAAACCCAGGCATTGAAAAAAATGAAAACCGCCCTGCTGGAATACGGTGCCCAGGCTTATTAAAACAGGCACCGAATAACAAAACCTTACAGCGTACCGCCCAACAAGGGCTGGTATGCCAAATACACCCATGCCGAGAACCAGGCGCACTCTGCGCACAGCAACAGCGCCAACCAGCCAGCGGTGCGCCGTGCCACTCCTTGTTTAAAAGCAGACACCAGGCCGTACACACCTGCCAGCAACAGCAACCCCGACACAAACCGTGCCGACAACCACCACTCAGGCGCCGACCAAAACCGATGGCGCAATGCGTTGTCCAACAGCTCATTGACTGGGAACGGCGCAACCAGCAGCTTGATTTGCAACAGCAAAAACCCCGCATGAAGCACTGCCAGCAAGCCCACCAGCAGCTTGAAAAAACGGCCGCCCCGCAAAATCGGGTACGCACGCGATGTGTGCGCGGCACGCACAGACTGCTTGGCAGTGCTGTTCATATTCAAGCCTATTTGAAGCAACCACGCGCAGGAAAAGGCTGCACCTTTCCGGCCATGCTAACCAGCTTGCCCCTAAAACGCGTGCTGCTGAACTGAAACCCGGAAGACTGCACATTCGTACGGGAAACGAAGCCTACTTGTTCGCCATTTCGTCCGAACACCTTCAAGGTAAGGTCTACCTTGCCACCCACCACCAAGGCACGCGAAAAACACACCTCCACGGTTTTACCCAGCAAGGACTGCCTGGAGCACAGCCACGGGTTATTGCCGGGAGAAATATCTACCCAGGCAGTTTCCACGTGGCTAAATGCCATGGCGCTATTGCCACTGCCCACCCCCGGACCATTCGAAAAACCCATGACAAAGGGCTTGCTGCCCGGAGCCTCACGAAGCAGGAGGTACACGCCGTTAACGATGTTCAAGCCGAAATTTAATGAAGGCACCGTAGCCCCAAAACCCGCAGAAATAAATCTTACTTGCACCCCGCCACCTCGATCAAAAATGGGGAAAATTACCCCTGAATTGCTTTTGTTACCCCCTTGGGTACCGCGTAAAGAAGCATGATTCACCCACCATGCCCCCATTTGTACAAAACGGGTGACCTATTATAAGGGACTAACCACCCCAACTGCGACAGGCGCCTAAACCATGATTCAAATTCACCACCTGGAACAATCCCGCTCGCAGCGCCTGCTCTGGCTGCTGGAAGAACTTGCACTGCCGTACGAAGTAGTACGCTACCAACGCGACCCAAAAACCAGCCTGGCACCTGATGCTTTGCTGCAAGTACACCCTCTGGGCAAGTCGCCGGTGCTCACCGATGGCGGTGTAACCGTGGCGGAATCTGGTCCGATTGTGGAGTACCTGGTGGACAAAGCCGGCGGCCAACTGCGCCCGGGGCAAGGCACCGAAGCCTTTGCGCACTACACCTACTGGATGCACTTTGCAGAGGGCTCTTTAATGCCCCTGCTGGTCATGACCTGGTGTTTAACCGCATTGAAAACGCACCATTGCCATTTTGGCTCAAGCCGATTGTGCTGCCAGTGGCGCGTGGCATTTCCCGCCAGGTTAAACAAAACTTTATAAATCCGAACTTGAACCGCATGCTGAAATTTATTGATGAGCATTTGGCAAACCACCACTGGTTTTGTGGAGAAACCTTAAGCGGTGCAGATGCCATGATGATTTTCCGCTGGAAGCCACCTTAAAGCGCCTGAAAGGCAAAATGGACTTGCCACACATTCGGGCGTATGTAACACGCGTTCACGCCCTGCCCACTTACCAGAAAGCCCTGCAAAAAGGCGGTCCTTACGACTACGCCTGATCAATCAGGGTTTGAATGTCGCGCACCACCGGCTGCAACTCGGCGTTGTAACGCACCAGCAAACGCAAGCGGCCATGGGTGTCAAACACATACACGGAAGAGGAATGATTCATCAGGTAATTGGCTGGGCTGCTTCCTTCTACCTTTTCAGACACCACTTTCAAACCCTTGAGCAAGGGCTGCAGGGCTTGTTCTGAGCCAGTTAGGGCGTCGAAATCAGGATCGAACTGCGGCACGTAGGCACGCAGCAATTCGGGCGTGTCGCGTTGGGGGTCTACCGACACAAATAGCACCTGCAGGCGCTTGCCCTGCTCGCCCAATTGCTCTTTAATGGCAGCCCACTGTTGCAGGGTTACCGGGCATACATCCGGGCAGTGGGTGTAGCCAAAAAACAAAGCCACCACCTTGCCTTGGTAATCATGAAGTGTAACGGTTTTCCCAGCCAGGTTTTGAAGCGTAAA
>JAAURO010000131.1 GCA_012032215.1 Limnobacter sp. | reverse complement strand
CAAGCCCGCAAACACGGTCTGTTTAACATGCCGCACCTTACCGAAGAGCAAAAACTGTGCTTACTCAGCGAAATCAATGTAATCGAGCAGGTGCGCCACCTCTGCGAAAGTACGCTTATCGAAGACGCCTGGCAACGTGGCCAGGCACTTACCGTGCATGGCTGGGTTTATAGCCTGAAAGACGGGCTGCTCCGCAATCTGGAGGTGTGCATTCAGTGCGACGAAAACCTGGAGGACCAGCATGCACAGGCCATACAGGCAGCGTTGGCACGCTATGCGGCTTGACAAAGATTCTGTATCCGCAGGCAAGGGTATCCTCATGAAAACGGAACGAGCAACATGCAACAGGTAGCGATAGTCACAGGTGCTGCGGGAGTGGTGGGCCAAACCCTTTCCAGGGTTTTGGGGGAGGCTGGTTATAGCCTGATGCTGGTTGATTTGCAGCAGCCACCTTGGGAAGGCGAAACCGATGCTGTCACTATTGGCAACGTAGACTTGACCCGCCCCGATCATGCTCAAGAAGTGGTAGAACAAACCCTGCAGTACTTCGGCCAACTGGATGCTGTGGTTAATCTGGCCGAAAGCCGTGAAATTGAAACCACGACCCACATGACGCAAGCAGCTTTAGCACATTTTCAGAGCAACGCGAGTGGGGTGCTGGTGAGTGTAGCCACCCAGGAAGCCCGGCAAAAAACCGTGCTTGCCCTGATGCAAACAGTGGCCGCCGAAAACCGGGCACTGGGCATACGGGCCAACGCGTTATTGCCCAGTGCGCTGGACACCCCGGCCAACCGATCAAACATGCCCGACCAAAACCCGGCCGATTGGGTGTCGGCACAATCGCTGGCAGAAATTGTTGTTTTTTTGCTGTCGAATGTCGCGCGCAACATCACTGGCCTGGGTTTTTCGGTGACCGGGCGGGTTTAGGTATAATATCTGACCAACGAGTCAGTTAGGGGTTTCCATGAAGAAAAATAGATCTGCTGGGTCTTGGCTCAGGGCTTGCAGCTGCGTAAGTGTGGTGTGGGTGCTAACCCTGGCTGGCTGCAGCAACAACGGCGAAGGGCAACCGGGTTCTGCCGCAGCTGGCCCCGGTGGCCCCCAAGGCCCCATGCCGGTGCCGGTGGTGCGGGTTGAACCCGAAACCCTGCAGCTCACCTGGGGAATACCCCCGCCCAGATTTCCGGTTTCCGGGAAGTGGAAATTCGCCCACGCGTCAGCGGCATTGTAGAAAAACGCCTGTTTGAAGAAGGCGGCCGCGTGCATGCCAATCAATCGCTGTACCAGCTGGACGATGCCCCTTACCGCACCGCGCTTTCCAAGGCGCAGGCAGATCAAAAACTGGCGCAAGTGCAGGTTGCACAGGCCAAACGCGATCTTTCCCGCGTTCAGCCCCTGATTAAAAGCAGGGCGGTTAGCCAGTCCGAACTTGAACAACGGCAATTGGCAGTCAATGCCGCACAGGCCAGTCTGGCGGTAGCCAACGCGCAGGTAAAAGATGCCGAGCTGAATGTGCAGTACAGCCAGGTGCGTTCGCCAGTGGCGGGTTTTGCCGGGCGTTCGCAAAAAAGCGAGGGCAGCCTGGTGGGCGGGCCACAGGATTTGTTAACCACGGTGACTCAAATCGACAAGGTGTATGTCAATTTTGGCATTCCGCAAAAAGATCACGATTTGCTACGCCAAGGCCGTGCCAGTGGTGCCGTGGAGTTTTCGAAAGGCAGCCTGCGGGTAGAAATTCTGGATTCAGCGGGGCAAGCCACCGGGCTTTCTGCCGCACTGGCGTTTCAGGATGTACGCGTTAACCCGTCTACCGGCACCCTGGAAGCACGCGCCGTACTGGACAACAAAAACGAGCGCGTAAGCCCGGGCGAATTTGCCCGTGTCCGGGTAAGCGGTGCGGTGCGCAAAAACACCTTTTTGCTGCCCCAGCGCGCGGTGTTGACAAACCCGGCCGGGGTAAAATCGTAATGACCATTGGTGCCGACAGCAAAGTGGCCCCCAAGCCTGTGCAAGTGGCTCAGTGGGAGGGTGATCGCTGGGTAGTTACCAGCGGATTGCAGGCAGGTGACCAAGTGCTTACCGGTGGATTCATGAAAGCCCAACCGGGAACACCGGTACAAGCCCTCACAGAAACCGGGCAGTCCCACTAAAAAGGAAGCAGGCATGTTTTCGCGTTTCTTCATAGACCGCCCGGTATTTGCAGCGGTACTTTCTGTCTTTATTATGCTGGCAGGCCTGGCAGCCTTAACCGGCTTGCCAATTGCCCAATACCCGGAAATTGCCCCACCCCAGGTGCAGGTGCGCGCGGTGTACCCCGGCGCTTCAGCTGCCGTCATGGAAAAAACCGTGGCCGCGCCCATAGAAAACGCGATCAACGGCGTGGAAAACATGATGTACATGGACTCCACCAGCTCGTCTTCCGGGGTGACGGAAATCAATGTCACCTTCGAGATTGGCACCGATGCCGACCAGGCTGCGCTAAACGTGAACAACCGCGTAAAGCAGGTGGAAAACATTTTGCCCACGGAGGTGCGCCGCCAGGGCGTTACGGTGGAAAAAGGCAGCTCCAATTTTTTGCAGGTGCTGGCTTTTTATTCGCCCGATGAGCGCTACGACGATTTTTTTACCTCCAACTACGTCACCCTGAATGTGCTGGACCGCATGAAGCGCATTCCGGGCACCACCAATGTGCAGATTTTTGGCGCCAAAGATTACGCCATGCGCATCTGGATCAAGCCCGACCGCATGGCTCAGTTGCAGCTTACCGCACAGGACATCGCACAGGCCATCAACGAGCAGAACGCGCAGTTTGCCGCCGGCAAGGTGGGTCAAAACCCCAACCCGGCGGGCCAGGAATTGGTGTATACCATTACCACGCGTGGCCGCTTAAGCACCCCGGAAGAGTTTGAAAACATTCTGATACGCGTGAACGCCGATGGATCTTCGCTGCGCCTGCGCGATGTGGCGCGCGTAGAACTGGGTTCGCGCGATTACGACTTCCGCGGCAAAGTAAACGGCAAGCCTGCCACGCTGGTGGGAATATTTTTACAATCGGGCGCCAACGCATTGGCCGTGGCCGATGAAATTCAAAAAACGCTGGACCAATTGCAACCCCGCTTTCCCGAGGGCCTGACTTACGCCATTCCTTACGACACCACACGCTTTGTGAAAGTGTCTATTCGCGAGGTGGTTAAAACCCTGGCAGAAGCCATGGTGCTGGTGTTTCTGGTGGTATTTCTGTTTTTGCAAAACTGGCGTGCCACACTCATACCCACCATTGCGGTGCCGGTTTCGTTGCTGGGTACTTTTGCGGGCATGTATTTGCTGGGGTATTCGATCAACATGCTGACCTTGTTTGGCATGGTACTTTCCATAGGTATTGTGGTGGACGATGCAATCGTGGTGCTGGAAAACGTAGAACGCATCATGCACGAAGAAGGCCTGAAAGCCCGGCAAGCGGCCATTAAAGCCATGAAAGAAGTAACCGGCCCGGTGATCGCCATTGTCCTGGTGTTGTCTGCCGTTTTTATTCCCATTGCCTTTTTGGGCGGCTTGACTGGCGAGCTATACCGCCAGTTTGCGATAACCATTGCGATTGCCGTCATTTTTTCCGGCGTTGTTGCACTTACTCTTACGCCCACGTTGTGTGTACTGATTCTGCGCGCCGAACACAAAAAGCCCAACCGCTTTTTTGACTGGTTTAACGATTGGTTTGCCCGTGTAACCAAACGCTATGTGGGTGGCGTGAAGTTTATGTCGCTGCGCCCGGCGCTTAGCCTGATTCTGTTTGTCGGCATGCTGTTGCTGACTGCCGGGTTGTTTAAAATTACGCCGGGCTCGCTGGTTCCCGCCGAAGACCAAGGCTATTACATTTGGCGCCGTGTTTTTTACCCGATGGCGCCTCTCTGGACAGAACCGACAAAGTGGTGGAAGAAGTGGTAGGGGCCATTCGCTCCAACCCCGCCAACGAATACGCCATTGCCTTTACCGGGCTGGATTTTTTGGGTGGCAGCTTTAAAAACAGTGCAGCGACCATTTTTGTCACTCAAAAACACTGGGACGAACGCACGCAAAATGTTGGCCAACTGGTGGGCGAACTTTTTGGCCGCACGGCAGGTATTTCCGAGGCGTTGGTTCTGGCCTTTCCGCCCCCGCCCATTTCGGGCTTGGGTTCAGCGGGTGGCTTTGAAGTGTGGCTGCAAAACCGGGGCGAAGGTGGCTCGCAGGCCATGGCCCAAATGGTGCAAAAATTCATTGCTGAAGCAAAAAAAGATCCCCGCTTAAGCCAGATACAAACCTTGTGGAGCGCCGCCACGCCGCAAATTTTTGTGGACGTGGATCGCGAACGCGCCAAAGCCATGGGCGTGAATGTAGCCGACATTTTTAATACGCTGGCCGCAGGCTTGGGCACCTACTACGTGAACGACTTCAACAAGTTTGGCCGCACCTGGCAGGTGTTGATGTCGGCCGACCAGCAATACCGCAACAGCCCCCAAGACATCGGCAACATGTATGTGCGGTCGCAAACCGGGCAAATGATTCCGGTGTCTGCCCTGGCCACGGTAGAGTTTTCTTCCGGGCCAGAAACCCTCAGCCGCTTTAACAACCTGAGCGCCGTGAAGTTGCTAGGTGATGGTGCACCCGGAGTCAGTTCGGGCGATGCTCTAAAAGCCATTGACGACACCATGAAGCGCGTGCTGACCGACGACTTTACCTACGATTATTCGGGTGCTTCGTTTCAGGAAAAACGTGCGAGCGGGTCTTCAGGCTTTGCCCTGGTGCTTGGTGCGCTTATGGTGTTTTTAATTTTAGCTGCCCAGTACGAGCGCTGGACGCTGCCGTTTTCTGTGCTGCTGGCCATGCCTTTTGGCATATTTGGCGCTTTGCTGGCGGTGTGGCTGCGCGGCATGAGCAACGACGTGTATTTTCAGATTGGCCTGGTCACCCTGCTGGGACTGGCCGCTAAAAACGCCATTCTGATTGTGGAATTTGCCGTGCTGAAACGCGAAGACGGCCTGAGCGCCTTTGACGCCGCACTAGAAGCCGCCCGCCTGCGTTTCCGGCCTATTTTAATGACTTCGTTTGCTTTTATTCTGGGTGTGGTACCGCTGGCCTTTTCTACCGGTGCGGGCGCAGGCGCGCGTACCGCGGTAGGCACCGGCGTAATGGGTGGCATGGCTGCAGCCACACTGCTGGCCATCTTTTTTGTGCCCGTGTTTTACCGCCTCATAGACCGCAGCAAGCAGGGCGGGCGAGTACACGGCGAGCCAGGAGAAAGCAACGATGCCTAAAGTACCCATTCCGGTGCCGACTCACGTGCCCACTCAAATACAAGCCCCCGGGCAAAGCAATCGCCGCCGCCTATCCGCTGTAGCAAGCCTGTTGCTGACCCTCGGTTTAACGGGTTGTGCCAGCTACGTGGAATTGCTGACACCCCGCAACGCCGTGCCCACAAAAATTCCAGACACCGTGTTGCCCGAAGGTGTGAACAGCGTAGAAATGTCGGAAGTACAAAACGAAGCATGGTGGAAACTGGTGGAAGCCCCACCCATGCACGCCACCATAGAACTGGCGCTGCAGCACAACACCGACTTGCGCTTGGCCCGAGAACGCATCAATGAAGCAGGTGCATTGCTGGGCATTGCCAGGGCCGACCAATGGCCCGCCATTGTGGGAGAAATAAACTACAACCGCAACCGCCCCACCCAAGCAGGCAACGTGCCCGTGTTTGGTGCCCGCAATGTGTATGAGTCCACCAAAGTGGCGTTAAGCGCCAGTTGGGAACTCGATTTATGGGGCAGGACTGGCCGA
>JAAURO010000130.1 GCA_012032215.1 Limnobacter sp. | reverse complement strand
GGCCTAGGGTTGGCGGGTTTAAGGGCAAGGTGCTCACACACAATCGAGTCGAACTCGGTCAGAAACCAAGGGTTGTTGTAAGCCTCGCGCCCAATCATGCAGCCATCGGCCCACTTCAGGTGCTCTTGAATGCTTTCTTTGCTTTGGATACCGCCATTGAGCACAATTTGCAGGTGTGGGAAATGCGCCTTGACACGCTGCACCACCTCGTAGCGCAAAGGGGGAATATCGCGGTTCTGTTTGGGTGAAAGCCCTTTTAGTACGGCGTTGCGGGCATGCACCACGAAAGTTTGGCACCCGGCCTCAGCGACAGTGCCTACAAATCGAATAGCTGCTGCTCACTGGTGTTGTAGTCCAGCCCAATGCGGTGTTTCACAGTGACTTCCAGTACACAGGCGTCACGCATGGCTTTTACGCAGTCGGCCACCAGTTGGGGTTCTGCCATCAAACAGGCTCCAAAAGCACCTTTCTGCACCCGTTCAGACGGACAACCACAGTTCAAATCAAGTTGATCGTAACCCGCTTGTTCCACCCAGCGCGCGCATTGGGCAAGCTCGGCGGGGTCTGAACCACCAATCTGAAAAGCCACCGGATGCTCTTCCGGGTTGAACGCCAGGTATTTGTCGCGCTGACCGTGTATCAGCGCACCGGTGGTAATCATTTCGGTGAACAACCAGGTGTAAGCGGTAAGTTCCCGATGAAACCGCCTGCAATGGCGGTCTGTCCAGCAATCATGGGGGCAACCGCCAAGACACGCGGCTTGGGACGATGCTTCCACTGCGTAAAAGCCACCCCCTGAAGCTGCGCAGCGGTGGCTACAACGGCCCTTCTGCATGATTCCAACACAAGCGAATCCTTGTAGGACTGGCTTTATGCAGCCTCGCGACCAGCGCGTTTGCGCTCGTGCTCTTTGAGGTGGCGCTTACGCAGACGGATGCTCTTGGGAGTAATTTCCACCAGTTCATCGTCGGCAATAAATTCCACGGCATATTCCAGATTCAGTTCAATGGGTGGCACCAGGCGCACCGCTTCATCCGTGCCTGAAGCCCGCACGTTGGTGAGTTGCTTGGTTTTGATGGGGTTTACGACCAGGTCGTTGTCGCGACTGTGAATGCCAATAATCATGCCTTCATACAAAGCCTCACCCGGAGACACAAACATGCGCCCTCTGTCTTGCAGCTTCCAGAGGGCATAGGCCACTGCGTCGCCATCGTCCTGGGAAATCAGCACGCCGTTGTGGCGCTCTGCCACCCCCCCTTCCTTGACAGGGGCGTACTCATCAAACACGTGGCTCATCAGCCCAGTGCCGCGGGTCAGGGTCATGAATTCGCCCTGAAAACCAATCAGCCCGCGTGCAGGCACGCGATATTCCAACCGCACACGGCCTTTCCCATCGGGCTGCATGTCCTGAAGATCACCTTTGCGGCGACCGAGCTCTTCCATGACTCCGCCCTGGTTTTCTTCTTCCACGTCCACAGTCAGCATTTCGTAGGGCTCATGGCGTTGGCCGTTTATCTCTTTGAACACAACCCGTGGGCGCGAAACGGCCAGCTCGTAGCCCTCGCGGCGCATGTTTTCCAGCAAAATCGTGAGGTGCAGTTCGCCCCGGCCAGACACTTCAAAAATGGTGTCGTCACCGGTGTCTTTCACGCGCAAGGCTACGTTGGTTTTGAGTTCGCGGTTCAGGCGATCACGCAGTTGTCGACTCGTTACAAACTTGCCTTCGCGGCCAGCCAAAGGTGAAGTATTGACCATGAAGTTCATGGTGAGGGTTGGCTCGTCTACTACCAGCATGGGCAGGGCTTCTACGGTTGAGGGGGCACAGACGGTGGTGCCGATGTCCAGTTCTTCTATGCCGTTAATCAGGGCGATGTCGCCTGCCTGGGCTTCTTCGACCTGCACACGTTCCAGACCACGAAATTTCAGTACCTGATTGATCCGCCCGGTAAAAGGTTGCCCGTCCGGGCCATTCTGGCAAACCACACTCATGCCTGCCTTAACACGGCCACGCGCAATGCGGCCTATGCCAATTTTCCCGACATAGGAGTTGTAATCGAGCGTGGTGATTTGAAATTGCAGCGGGCCATCGGGGTTGTCATCGCGCACAGGAACGTGCTTTAAAATGGCATCGAACAAAGGGCGCATGGTACCTTCGCGCACGCCTTCGTCTTCGCCTGCATAGCCGCTCAGGCCAGACGCATAAATAATCGGGAAGTCCATCTGTTCATCGGTGGCGCCAAGTTTGTCGAATAAATCAAAAGTTTGGTCGATTACCCAGCTTGCACGGGCGCCAGGGCGATCTACCTTGTTGACTACCACAATAGGCTTGAGACCCAACGCAAGCGCCTTGCGGGTTACAAAGCGGGTTTGGGGCATGGGGCCTTCCACGGCATCTACCAGCAGCAACACGGAATCCACCATAGAGAGAACGCGCTCTACTTCGCCGCCAAAATCAGCGTGCCCAGGGGTGTCTACGATGTTGATGTGCGTACCTTCATATTCCACGGCACAATTTTTAGACAAAATGGTAATGCCGCGTTCTTTTTCCAAATCGTTGGAATCCATGACGCGCGCGTCTATTTTCTCGTTTTCACGGAAGGTGCCAGACTGGCGGAGAAGTTGGTCCACCAGCGTGGTTTTGCCATGATCGACGTGGGCGATAATGGCGACATTGCGTAAAGCGCGGGTCATAGTGCATCCTGAATGAGTCGTTCGGGGCGCAGCAACGCTGTTTCCCCATTGGTTTCTAAAAAAGCAGTTCCTAAAAAACGGGGTTCGGGCTGCTGTGCCCGACAATACACCCGAACGCGCCCAGTTTCAAACCCCTTGATTTCAAGCGGTAATCGCTGGCCGTGGCAAAAACGTGTGGCCATCGGCAATTCCAGTTCAACAACAGGCAAGCCCGACAACAAAGAGTCTACGGGAGCCAGCAATTCAGCCAGGTCGTTGCCAAGGCTTTGTGCCTGGGTGACCGCAGTTTCCAGTGCGGGCAGGGTCCAGGCCTGTTCTACGTGCAAGCCACCCACTTGCGTGCGGCGCAGGGCAGTTAAATACGCGCCTGTTCCGGCGGCACGGGCAATGTCTTCAGCCAGAGTGCGAATGTAGGTGCCCTTGCCACACAGTACTTCCAGCTCGGCAAAGGTGTTTTCGCCTTCGTGCCAGAAGCGTTTTATGTGTAGCTCGTGCACCCGCACCGTACGGGCCGGCCGGTCTATAGCAAGCCCTTGCCTGGCGTATTCGTACAGGGCTTTGCCGTCTTTTTTAAGGGCCGAGTACATGGGCGGCACCTGTTCAATTTCGCCCACAAACCGGGGCAGCACTGCGGCAAGGCCAGCTTCATTCAGAGCACAGACCCTTGTTGAGTCTGAATTCCGGGTATTTGGTTCAAAAACTGTTATTTGCCCTTCAGCATCGCCCGTGCTGCTGACAAAACCAAACCGCAAAGTGGCCACATACCGTTTGTCTGCTTGAATTAAATCGTCTGAAAACCGGGTGGCCTGCCCAAACAAAAGTGGCAACAACCCACTTGCCAGTGGATCAAGCGTTCCCGTGTGGCCGGTTTTTTCTGCCTGAAACAAGCGGCGCACCCGCTGCAAAGCCTGATTGGAGGAGCAGCCAGTGTCTTTGTCAAAAGAGCAGCATGCCAGAGATGCGCCTTTTATTCATGGTTTCCGACTGGACGGTAACTCCGAATCGGGTTTTCATCGCTTCCTGAGTGGCGCGACAACGCTTGATCTATCAGTGTGGACATTTCAGCCCCTTTTTCTACCGATTGATCGTGTTTAAAGCGCAAAGTAGGCACTGTGTGAATGCGCATGCGCTTAAAAATCAGATTGCGCAGAAAACCGGCTGAATCGTTCAAGGCGGCCTCTGTGTCTTGGGCAGACCCAGTCAGCACCGAAAAATACACCGTGGCGTAGGCGTAATCGGCGGTTATTTCTACATCCGTGAGCGTTGCGAAACCCAATCGGGGATCGCGCAGTTCGCGCGCTATCAATTCAGCCAAATCTTTCTGAAGCTGTTCGGCGACCCGGACTCCGCGGCCGCCTGCTTTTTTCTTGTGTCGCATGCGTTACAGGGTCCGTGCCACTTCCTTGACTTCAAAACATTCCAGCACATCGCCCTCTTTGATGTCGTCGTAGTTTTGCAACTGACAACCACACTCAAAGCCGGTACGTACTTCTTTGACTTCGTCTTTAAAGCGTTTAAGCGTAGACAGGCTACCCGACCAGATGACCGTGTTGTCGCGCAGCAAGCGCACACCAGAACCACGGCGCACCACGCCATCCAGCACCATACAGCCAGCAATGGCACCCACTTTGGAGATGCGGAAGACCTGACGAATTTCCATATTGCCAATGATTTCTTCTTTTTTGTCGGGAGTCAGCATGCCGGTCATGGCTGATTTAACATCGTCCACTGCATCGTAAATAATGCTGTAGTAACGAATATCAACCCCATTGTTCTCAGCGGTTTTGCGGGCCCCTTGATCGGCACGCGTGTTAAATCCGATGACCACGGCGTTAGACGCCACAGCCAGGTTGATATCGGATTCACTGATACCGCCTACACCAGCGTGCACAATCTGCACTTTTACTTCATCGGTAGACAGCTTCATCAGCGCATGAGACAAGGCCTCTTGCGAACCCTGCACATCGGCTTTCAGAACCACCGCCAGCGATTTGACATCGCCTTCGGCCATTTGTTCGAACATGTTTTCCAGCTTGGCGGCCTGCTGCTTGGCCAACTTGGTATCGCGGAACTTGCCTTGCCTGAACAAGGCAATTTCGCGGGCTTTGCGCTCGTCTGGTAAAACAATCACTTCCTGACCAGACTCGGGAACATCGGTAAGACCCTGTATTTCAACGGGCAACGAAGGGCCTGCCTCGGTGATGGACTTGCCGTCTTCATCCAGCATGGCACGCACGCGGCCATACGAAGAACCTGCCAGCACCACATCGCCTTTTCTGAGGGTGCCGCTGGTTACCAAAATGGTAGCCACGGGGCCTCGGCCTTTGTCCAGACGAGATTCCACCACGAGACCTTTGGCGGGAGAATTGACCGGGGCCGTGAGTTCAAGCACCTCGGCTTGCAACAGCACCTGCTCCAGAAGCGCATCAATGCCCTGCCCGGTTTTGGCAGACACGGGTACAAACGTGACTCGCCACCGAATTCTTCTGGCACAACCTGGTGGGTAATCAATTCTTGCCGAACCCGCTCCAGATTGGCATCAGGCTTGTCGATTTTGTTGATGGCCACCACCAGTGGCACTTTGGCTGCCTTGGCGTGATGAATGGCTTCAATGGTTTGTGGCATGACACCATCGTCGGCGGAAACCACCAGAATAACGATGTCAGTAGCCTTGGCACCCCGTGCACGCATGGCCGTAAAGGCTTCGTGGCCCGGTGTATCCAGAAATGTAACCATGCCGCGTTCTGTTTTAACGTGGTAAGCACCAATGTGCTGGGTAATGCCGCCCGCTTCGCCCGAAGCTACTTTGGTGGTCCTGATGTAATCCAGCAACGAAGTTTTACCGTGATCCACGTGACCCATGACGGTGACCACGGGCGCACGCGGCAATTCTTCCACATCGGGGTGTTCCATGGACACGTCTTCAAGCAGGGCTTCCGGATCATCAAGCTTGGCAGCAATTGCTTTGTGACCGAGTTCTTCGGTAACAATCATGGCGGTGTCTTGATCGAGCACCTGGTTGATGGTCACCATTTGGCCCATTTTCATGAGTGACTTGATAACCTCGGAAGCCTTGACCGACATTTTGTGCGCCAGGTCAGCCACGGTAATGGTTTCAGGCACATGCACTTCGC
>JAAURO010000129.1 GCA_012032215.1 Limnobacter sp. | reverse complement strand
TCCCGAGCCGGTTTAAAGCCCAAATACCCCAAATTTTTGCTACCGGGGAAAAAGCTCAGTGAAATGTTTTTAAGAATGTGGCGTTTGGGCGGTACGATTTTTCCGACCCGGTTCATGCTGAAAACGTATTGAGCCATGTGGAGTTAGTTCTCGGTTGTGGGTTGAAGAGGGGGTAAAAGCGCTGCCAGGGTTTGTCTTTCCTGCACGGCATCGCCTAGCAATGCCATGCCAAGCAGTTCGCCTGTGTGCGTTTTAAACAGCGATTTTACGCCACTTTCGGTGGCTTCTGTTTCCCATGTGCCAGCAAGATCGGGCTGCGGCGGGCATACCACGGTGGGGCAGTCGGGGGTTTTAACGGTAACCGGCATGGCGGGAAAGTGAATGGGGGTGGGCTGACCACTTAATGTTTTGGCCAGCGCGCGCGCCGCTTGCATAATCGGCATGATGTAGGGCAATACGTGCTGGCCGTGGTATTGCGCGCAATCGCCCAGGGCATAAATGTGGGGATTGCTGGTGCAGCCAAACTTATCGGTAACAAGGCCGCGTTCGCAGTGCAGGCCTGCCTGTTGGGCCAGCTTGGTGCGCGGTGTCAGGCCAACCGCTGAAAGCACAAGGTCTGCCGGGGTGGTGGCGCCTTGCGCATCGGTTAGCAGGTAGCCTTGGCTGGTTTTGTCAATGTGCGTGATAGTGGTGCCTAGCTTCCAGCGCACACCGGCCTGGCTTAAGCGGTTTTCTAAAAACACACTGGCTTCCTGGGGCAGCAAGCGCGCCAGTGCACGGTGTGCCACATCAAATACCACTGGCACCAGGTTGGCTTTTAGCAGGTCGTTGGCAAATTCGCAGCCAATCAGGCCCGCACCCAGCACGGCCACGGTGTGTTTACCGGTCAGTGTTTGCCGAAACGCGGCGTAGTCGGTTAAATCGTTCACACTTAACACATGGGCTGCTCCGGTGCCTTGCATGGGCAACCGAGTGGGGTCTGCGCCGGTGGCGATTACCAGGTGGTCGTAGGGCAGGGTGGCGTGCGCAGAATGTTCGGCCTGGGTGTGTGGGCAAACCTGCACTGTTTTTGCAGCGGGTTGGATCGCTAACACGCGGGTGTGGGTATGTAGCTCTACTTTTTGCATGTCTGCCAGGCGGGCAGCGGGTGTCATCACCAGGTTTTCTGGGTTTTTACCGCTGGCCAATGCGTTGGAAAGCATGGGCTTGGAGTAAAAATCGCCAGAGTCTTGCGTTACCATGATCAGCCGTTGTTCTGGCGATGCCTTGCGAAGTTCCCGGGCTAAGGTCCAGGCGGCAACGCCGCTGCCAATAATGAGGGTGGTGGTCATGGGGGTGTCTCAAGCGGTTTGGGATGTTGCGGGAAAATACCACAGTTGCGTTGCTACGCGGCTAACTTGCTGGCGCAGTAGATTCTTTCTTTTGCGGCAACGTGATAAGGTTAGCAAAAGAATTGCTTTGCAGCGCATGAGAGAATTGCTTTGCCGTGTATTCCGGCTTTTGGGCGGTTCATAAAATTTACAGGCTGTGTTCAGGGGGCTTTCGTCTATGACTCATTTTTTGTCTCGTTTGTGTGGTTTGTTTCGTTGGGGTTTTTTAGGCTTGAGTCTGGGGGCTTTGGTGGCTTGTTCCATGCCCAGAATGTCGGGTGTGTCCGATTTGTTTGAAAACACGGTGAGCGATGTTCCTCCCCGGGAGTTTATTACCGAGGCCGATTTGTCCCGGGTGCGTTTGGGCATGAGTGGTGCAGAGGTTAAAAAGCAGATCGGTTCGCCCACTCTGGGCACCAAAGAAAACAATACGCGATGGGATTACGTGCTGCGCAAGGGTGAAGGAGCGGCCGAAGAGTTTCTTCCGCACGCCATTTATTTTGAAGGCAACAACGTGGTGCGCATTGCCGCACTGGAACCCCCTGCAGCATCTACAGTGGCTCAGGGCATGGCCGCTGATTCTGCCAGCACGCCTGAACCCCAGCCCGAGCCTGGCAGCGGAATAGCCGCTTCTGCGGTGGCTGAACCAGCAGATGCGCAACAGATTTCCAATGATCCAATGCCAGAGCAAGCTGCGGTTGTTACGGGTGCCGCAATGCCAAAAATTGCTACACCAGAGCCTGCCAAAGCTGCGTCTGCACCGGGTGACAATGCAGTGTCTATTAGCGATTTGCTCAACGATTGGGCAGCAGCGTGGTCAGCCAAAGATGTGAACCGGTATTTGTCTTTTTATGCGGAAAATTTCAAGAATGGCAAACAAAGCCGCGAGGCTTGGGAAAAACAGCGTAAAAGCCGGTTGTCGAACAAGGATTACATCAGTGTGAGTTTGTCGGATGTGCAAATCGACATACAGTCGGATGTGCTGGCTGAAGTGCATTTTACGCAGCAATACGCGTCAAACCGCTTCAAGGAAACCGGCACAAAAACACTCACCCTGCGCAAGGTGTCTGGGCAGTGGAAAATACAGAAAGAAGACTTCAGGAAAAAATAAAGTATCAGAAAAACTCCCGGAGCATGGTTTGTCTCCGGGGTTTGAAAAGGCAGGCCTTCGCGGTGTTTCTGGTTGCCATTAAGCCGCAATTAGGCCGCCATCAAGCCGCGATTAAGCTACCAGTTTTGCCTTCACGCGTTCTATAAACGCGGTCACCTGTTTTCAAGTTCGGGCACAATCAGGCTTTCGGCAACGCTTTTCATGAGTTTTGGAACGGGCACATCGAAGTGGCCTCTGGACTGAAAAGTGATGGTGCTTGATGCGCCTGCACCCTGCACAACCCAGTCGCCGGATACCTCGGCGTTGCCTTCCCCTGGTACAGGGCTCCAATGTATTTTGGTGCTGCCGTTGTCTGTGTATTTCACGGCATAAATTACCTGGTGGGCGAGGTTGCCTGCCTGTGTTTTTTCCATTTCCCAGCGCCATACCCCATCGCCCACATTCACCAGCTTTTCCAGTTTTGGAAACAGGCCCATGGTTGCAGAAATATCGGCGAGTTGTGCAAAAGCCTTGCTTGGGCTGCACTCGGCGGTAAACTCCTTTTTAATGGTGGTTTCTACGCGAACCGTCATGGGATCTCCTCTGTTTGAAAAAGCAAGCCACTGTCAACTTGCGAACTGAAAATAAAGCAATGCACGCATGCATTGTTCACATTTCTACAGTGTAGCTGCAAGCACGTGTTCTGGGTACTTTTGTGGTTTTTTGGCCCGCTTACAGGCTTGTGTGGAGTGGTGCCGCTGAATCCATGACCGATGGGTTAACCGTCACTCCCACGCAACACCTCTAACGGCACAGGCCACATTCCTAACCCGAATGGTGTACGAATACGCTATTCTGGATTCATGAACAAACGCCTGCTTCGCGACACACGTTTCGGCCCCTTTTTCTGGACGCAGTTTCTGGGGGCGTTTAACGACAATCTGCTGAAATTTGCCGTTACGCTGGCTTTTACGTACAACGATGCGTTGCGCGGTGATTACCCGGTGGGTTTGCTGGTAAATGCCCTGGCCGCGGTTTTTATACTGCCTTTCGTGGTGTTTTCTGCGACCAGCGGGCAGCTTGCCGACAAATTTTCCAAAGCAAAGGTGATGCGCCTTGCCAAGTGGCTCGAACTTCCGATTGTGGTGCTTACCGGCTTGGGTTTCTGTGGCAATCGGTGGATTTGCTGGTTTTGGCGGTGTTTTTGCTGGGTACGCAATCCAGCTTTTTTGGCCCTGCCAAATACGCCTACCTGCCCGAACAGCTTAAAGATCACGAACTTGTGCTGGCCAATGCCGTGGTGGAAACGGCTACTTTTGTGGCCATTTTGCTGGGCACTACCATTGCCGGCGCAGTGCTTTCGCAAGAGGCGGCAGGCAGCCTGCTGTATGCCGTGTGTGCCTGTGGGCTGGGGGTGGCTTTGGCGGGCCTGGTGGCCAGCTATCGCATTCCTTGCAGCGCGGGCAAAGACCCCCAATTAAAAATCAACTGGAATGTGTTGTCTGAAACCTGGCGCAACGTGCAGTGGGTGAGTGGTGTAAACCGGGTGTGGCCCTCTTTGCTGGGTATTTCCTGGCTGTGGTTTATGGGTGCCACGTATCTGACCCAGTTCCCTTTGCTGACCAAAACGGTTTTCAATGCCACTGCGGGCGTGGCTACCTTTCTGTTGGTGCTGTTTACCGTGGGCTTGGGCGTAGGGGCCTTTTTGTGTGAGAAGTGGTCGCGCAAACGCATAGAGCCTGGTCTGGTTGTGGTGGGTCTGGTGGTTATTGTGGTGGCTGGTGTGCTGCTGCACCTGTTGTTGCAGGGGTATACCACGCCTTTGGCGCCTACCGGTTTGCAGGGGTTTCTGGGGTCGGGGCGTAACCTGGCTGTGGTGGCGGTTTTTGTGTTGATTAGCATGGGCGTGGGGTTGTACAGCGTGCCGCTGTACGCCAGCATGCAGGTGCTTGCACCTCCTCTTAAACGCTCGCGCGTAGTGGCTGCCAACAACATCATCAATGCGTTTTTTATGGTGGTGTCTGCCGGCCTTGCCATGGGTGTTTTGGTACTTGCCCAGGGCAATGTAGTGTGGGTTTTTACGATGGTGACTGCAGGCAATCTGCTGGTGTTGTTGCTGTGGTGCTGGCTGGTGCCTCATGCCTTGCTGCGTGCCGGGTTGCTGCTGCATCTGGAGCGTTCCAGAAAGCCGCGTTTGGAACGCACCGAACTGCTTGGCAGCGAGGGGGGCATGCTGGTGGTGTTTCCACAAATTCGTGCCGAGGATATTCTTCAAAAAATCGCCACCTTGCCTGTTCCTGTGCGTCTGGTACATCAGGATGATCTTCCTGCCACACCGTTGTATAGTTGGTTAAAGCGCAAAGGGTTTGTAAGTCAGCATATCAACCTTACCGAGCCTGATTCCATGAAAAACCTGTTGGCGGACATCGTGAAAAGTGCCAAGGCCAATCAGGCGGTGGGAATCTCGCACAGCGTGTGCCAACTGCTGGGCAAGAAATACCGGTTGGCAGACCTTCCGCGGTTGCTCTACCAAAAAGGCATCGTGCTTCGGGTGGTGTATGTGGAAGAATATCAATCAGACGGAAATGAACTAACCGGCCCGGTGTGTAGACTAATTCAATAAGAGCCCCTCAAATTGCGTATGGTTTTTTGTATCAACCCAGAGGATAGTCAATTTGTGTGGCAGCAGTTAAGAACAAGAGCAGGCTTGGTCTTTGCATCTTTCTTGACCGTATGATTTGAACCGGAAGGATGCTTAATTGGTTTATGGGTCACTGGCTGTTTCAGCCAAATGTGCTTTGCAGGAGGACGCGCCATGAATACGGAATCAGGAATTCAAACATCGTCTGGGGACGACTTGTTTGGTCAATACCAGTCCAGGTTTTCAGACATGCAGGAAACTGAACTCAGTCTGGAAGAGTATCTCGATCTCTGTAAAAAAGATCCGCTTACCTACGCCAGTGCCGCAGAACGCATGCTCCGTGCGATTGGCGAGCCCGAGGTGGTGGATACCCGCTCCAATCCGCGTCTTTCCCGTATTTTTGCCAACCGCGTGGTGCGCCGTTACCCCAGCTTTGCTGAGTTTTATGGCATGGAAGACGTTATCGAGAACATCGTTTCGTATTTTCGCCACGCAGCCCAGGGTCTTGAGGAAAAAAAGCAGGTGCTTTATCTGCTCGGCCCTGTGGGTAGCGCCAAGTCTTCGTTGGCCGAGCGGCTTAAGCAGCTTATGGAGCAGATGCCTATTTATGCCTTGAAAGGGTCTCCGGTCAATGAGTCGCCTTTGGGGTTGTTCGAGCCTACGCAGTTTGGGGCGTCTCTGGAAGACAAATACGGTATTCCACGCCGCTATCTCACCGGTATTGCTTCACCTTGGGCGACCA